>JBOIBL010000115.1:0-7382 GCA_050739495.1 Gammaproteobacteria bacterium
CCCAGGAATGCCCACATGGTGAGCGTCGCGCAAGCGTTGATGGCCGAGGCCGGCGACGCAGTCGGATGGCCTGAAGTCAGGATCTGCGGATCGAAGTGGAAGACGCCGAACACGCTGAGCGCCAGCAAGGGCGTGAGTTTCAGGATTACGGTCACGAGCTGAAGTCTGCCGGCAGCGCGCACGCCGAGGATGTTGATGCCGGTAAGCAGCCAGGTGGCAACCAGCGCCGCCAGTGCTCCGTACAGGGGGTCGGCAGCCAGCCCGGGGATGAATACCACCAGATAGCTGGCAAAAGCGACGGCGATAGAGGCATTAGTGCCGACGATGCTGAGCCAGTAGATCCAGGCGATCTGGAAGCCGGCGAAATCCCCGAACGCCTCGCGTGGGTAGGCGTAAGGTCCCCCGGCTCTGGGCAGGCGACGTGACAGACTGCTGAATACCCAAGCCAGCAGCAACGCGCCGGCAGTGCTGAAGCCCCAGCCCCACAGACTGTAGATGCCGAACACGGCGAGCGAAGCGGGAAGCAGGAACACACCTGATCCCACCATGTTGCCGAGTACAATTGAGGTGGTGGTGGCGAGGCCGAGGCTGCGTGTTTGTTGCATGGTCTGGCATCCGCGTTATTAGGCTGGGGCCGATTGTAGCGGAATATGTGTTGTTATCGGGTAGGTGGATGCAGTTGATGTGGGTTAAAAATGCATGTAGCCCGGGTATGCGTTCTCGAATGCGTGGCGGGCGAAGGCGGGTGATGCTGGGAGCTGCATTACTGGGTCTGGCAGTGTCTGCCGCGCATGCCGAGCTCGGTTTGCAGCGTGTGATTACTCTGCCCGGAGTGCGCGGACAATTCGGTCAGTTGACGCTGGATACGACTCATCAGCGCCTGTTCGTGACAGTGACCGGCAGCAGCAGACTGCTGGCAATCGATCTCAAAAAGAATGTCATCAGCAACCAGTTGACAGGCTTGGACACACCCTCGGGGATAGTGTATCTCCCGGATGGTCGGGTAGCGGTCACCGGGGACAGTAACGGCGCGATCAGCTTCTATACTGCCGCGACACTTGCCCTCAGCGGCAGCCTGATATTCGGCAGTGAGGCCGGCGCGGTGTGTTTCGATCCGGTTTCGAACCAGGTATATCTCGGATATGGACGCGAACAGCATGGTGGCGTCGCGGTGATCGGAGCTGCAGGTAAACCTCTCGCCCAATTGCCGACGACGGGGCACCCACGTGGCTTAGTGGTGGATTCGCTGGCCAGACGCCTTTATCTGGGGTTTTCGACATCGAACGCGATTGAGGTGTTCGATTTGACCGACAACAAACAGATTGCAGATTGGTCGTTGGGCGCAGGGGATGGCGCGACGTATCCCCTGGTATTGAATGGCGATGGCAAGTATCTGTTTGTCGGTGGACGCAGCGGTGATGAGATCGCAGTGCTGGATACTCAGTCCGGCAAAGTGCTGCAAACCATCTCGGCACCGGGTGACGTCGCGGCGATGAGTTTCGACCCGCACCGCCGTGAACTTTATGTGCCTGGTGGAATCGGGCAGCTCGCTATCTACACGGAAACTGCGGGCGGCTTGCTGCGTGCGATCGGTCGGATTCCCACCCGCCACGGCGCCCGCAGCGGACTTCTGGATGCCGATACCGGTCACTACTATCTGGCGCTGCCGGCAACCAAGGCCGAGCCTGCCGCAATTCAGGTGTATCTGGTAATTGATAGAGCAACCGACGCAACGCAACAAAATGACGATTGATGAGCCCAGCTTGCGACAGATGAAGGCGGTGCGTGACGCTTGCCTGGAAGCCGCGCGCGAAGCTTATCAACAGGCGGCAATCGCCGGCTTGTGTCATGAGGGCGCCGTCGAGGCCTCACTGGACGCCATCCGCATGCTGAATCTGGATGCCGTGCTCGCGGAGCTGGATGGCCCCAGCCGGAAAAAGCCCTGACAGCGGCAGCCTCTTTGCGGCCCTGAACCGCTACAATCTGCGTCTGCGAATCCACCCCCCTCGCCAGGAGAGTCTAGGCGTGATCAATACCAGGCCCATTGCCGATTTCATCAAGCACCATTACCGCCACTTCAATTCGGCCGCCCTGATCGATGCCGCGGAAGCTTATAAGCAACATCTGGGTGCGGGTGGCAAGATGATGGTGACGTTGGCAGGTGCCATGAGCACTGCCGAACTCGGACTCTCGCTGGCCGAGATGATTCGCCGTGACAAGGTGCAGATCATCACTTGCACCGGCGCTAATCTGGAAGAGGACATCTTCAATCTGGTGGCGCATGATCATTACGTGCGGGTGCCGAAATACCGCGAGCTGTCACCGGCCGAGGAACAGAAACTGCTGGACCGGCATCTGAACCGGGTCACCGACACGTGTATACCTGAAGGCGAAGCGATCCGTCGTATCGAGAAGGCAGTGCTGGAGGAATGGACCGCGGCGGACCGCAAAGGCGAATGCTTTTTCCCGCACGAATTCATGTACAAACTGATTCGCAGCGGCGCACTCAAACAATATCACCAGATAGATCCAAAAGATTCCTGGATGGTGGCGGCATGCGAAAAAAACCTGCCGATCATCGTGCCGGGCTGGGAGGATTCCACGCTCGGTAACATCTTCGCGGCGCATTGCATGAAAGGCGACATCAAGAACGTGCATACAGTGCGCACCGGTATCGAGTACATGATGTATCTCGCGGACTGGTATCGGAATAATTCATCCGGCAAGGGTGTGGGTTTCTTCCAGATCGGCGGCGGTATCGCCGGCGATTTTCCAATCTGCGTGGTGCCGATGCTGGAACAGGACATGGAGCAGGATACGCCGTTATGGGCTTATTTCTGCCAGATCAGCGACTCTACTACCAGCTACGGTTCCTATTCCGGCGCAGTACCGAATGAGAAGATCACCTGGGGCAAGCTGGGCGCGGACACACCGAAATTCATCATCGAGTCCGATGCCACTATCGTGGCACCGCTGATGTTCGCGTATATCCTTGCGGAATAATCGAGGGACAAGCCATGAAATATCGGGCAGGAATAACAGGTATCGTGATGGCACTGGTTATGCCGCTGACGTATGCGGACGGTCTGCCGTCGGTACCGTACATACAGGTATCGGGTCACGGCGATGTGAAAGTGGTCCCCGACATGCTGAATATTGCGCTCACCGTGACACGTACCGATCCAAAACTGGCGATCGCACGTGCGGATGTCGAACAACATTCGGATGCAGTGATCGCCCTGGCGAAACGGCTGGGAATCGCGGCTCGCGACATCCAGGCCCAGGCCATCTTTATCGCGCCTGAATATAACTGGCAAGATAACAAGCGGGAGTATATCGGTCAGCGCGTCACCCGCACATTCAACCTGACCTTGCATGATCTGGATCGCTATCCGGCACTGGTGGATGGATTGGTGAAAGCGGGGGTAAGCAGCGTGGATTCAATCACGCCTTCCCGCAGCGACATGCCGGCACTGCAGGCACGCGCGCTGGCTGCCGCGATGCAGGATGCCCATGTCCATGCACAGACCCTGGCGAAAAGCGCCGGTGCGGAACTCGGTGCAGTGTTCAGCATCACTGAAAGTGATACCTCTTCGCCCGGGCCGCGACCCATGATGATGAGTGCTGCAAGATCGGGCGCCGCTACGTATGAACCGGGTGTCATCGATGTCGGCGAAGACGTCAGCGTGGTGTATCTGCTGGGGGTCTCGCATTGAGGGGCATCTATCGTACAATCGGCAGCTCAACGAATATCGGAGGTTTAATTGTGAACAGAAACATCAAAGCGATCATCGGCGGCGCAGTATTGGCGCTCGTGCTGACGGGCTGTGCAAGCATGGGCGGGGATTCAAATGTAGAGATGTTGTCTAGTGGCAGCCACAGCGGCGTCAAGGATCAGGAATATCATGATCTGCATAACGCCAAGGATTTCCAGACCTGGTGGAACAAGGCGTATTCGACTTACTCCGAAGTGCCGGCCCTTCCGAAGGTGGATTTCACCAAGAATATGGTTATTGCGGCATTCATGGGCGAGAAGAGCCATGGCGGTTACACAATGCACATCGAAGGCATTGAACAGACCCCCGATGCCTATAATGTGAATATCAAGATCAGTATCCCCGGGGAAGGTTGCAGAACCACCCAGGACGTGATTCAGCCGTTCCAGTTTGTCGTGGTCCCGAATAACAACGGCGTATTCATCAACTGGAATGTGAAGCAGGGCTACAAAGTCTGCTGATCTGACGCAGCGGATATCGAAGCAACGGGCCGGTCAAACCGGCCCGTTTCTTTGGTGAGGACCCCGCCGCAGACAAGTCCGAAAATGGCTAGTTTCCGCCGATTGCTGGCGTATAGTACCGGCCATGGATTCCGCACCATTGCAACTCGACCCAGCTATCTGCGACCGCGCACGACTCGCGCGCGACCCGCGTTTCGACGGGCGGTTTTTCATCGGCGTGTTGACGACGGGCATCTATTGCCGCCCGATCTGCCCGGCGCCATCTCCCAAGCAAGCCAATATCCGTTATTTCCCGACCGCAGCGGCAGCCGCTGAAGCCGGGTTACGCCCCTGCCTGCGTTGTCGTCCGGAAGCAGCGCCGGGTACGCCGGCCTGGGCCGGTACCTCCGTGACCGTGAGGCGTGCCTTGCGGCTTATTCAGGAAGGGGCCCTGGATAATTGCAGCGTGGATGAACTGGCAGCACGGCTTGGTGTGGGGGCGCGGCATTTGCATCGCTTGTTCGTGCAACACGTGGGAGCGCCGCCGATCGCTGTGGCACAGACCCGACGGTTGCATTTTGCCAAACGCCTTATCGACGACACTGTGTTACCGATGACTGATATCGCCCTGGCGAGCGGCTTCGGCAGTTTGCGGCGGTTCAATGCTGCATTCCGGAATACCTACAAACGCGCGCCGCGGGAACTGCGGCGTGAACGTCGCGCCACTGAAGGTGCGCGCAATGATGGTTTGAATCTGCGGCTTGCCTACCGTCCGCCTTATGACTGGAAGTCGTTGCACGCTTTTCTGGCGGCGCGCGCGCTGCCAGGCGTGGAGCGGGTCACCAGTCAGAGCTATGCCCGCAGTATCCGCGTCAACGATGTCAGTGGCTGGCTGGAGATCCGGCAGGTGAAGGCGGCAGATGCTCTGGACCTGAGTGTGCACGGGCTCGATCCCTCGGCATTGTTCAATGTCGTATCACGGGTGCGACAGATGCTCGATCTCGCGGCAGATCCCGCTGATGTCCGTGCAGTATTGCGGCGTGATGCGTTACTCGTACCGCTGTTGCGTGCGCGTCCCGGATTGCGTGTGCCGGGTGCATGGGACCCGTTCGAGATCGCGGTGCGCGCCGTGCTTGGTCAACAGATCAGTGTGGCGGCAGCACGCACGTTTGCCGCACGTCTGGTCGCGAAGTATGGCAGCCCGATAACGGCGGGCGACGGCTTGACGCATCTGTTCCCGGAGCCGGCACAATTGGCGACGGCAGATCTGTCTGCAATAGGATTGACCCGGTCGCGCGCTGCAACCATAAAGGCTCTCGCGACCGCGGTGCGTGATGGAATCGTATGTTTCGACGCAAATTCTTCAGCAGATGAAGTACGTGCTGCTTTGCTTGACATAGCTGGCATCGGCAGCTGGACCGCGGAATACATCGCCATGCGTGGTCTGGGGGATCCGGATGCATTTCCCGCTGAAGACCTGATCCTGCGCCGCATGGCAGGTCGAGGCAAGCCGTTGACAGCGGCAGCTTTGCGCAAACATTCACAAGTGTGGCGACCCTGGCGTGCGTATGTGGTGATGCACCTGTGGCGCGCCGCATCCTTGCAAAGCAGTTGAGTAAATTCGTGGAGGAAACCACCATGTTTTATCACATCATGCCAAGTCCGATCGGTGATCTATTGTTGGCAGGGGATAATGAAGCCTTGCACTTTGTATATTTCCAGGGCGGTGTCAGGCCAACCAAGCCGGATCAGGACTGGGAACGCAGCGACAAGCCGTTCCTTGAGACGGTGCGGCAACTCAAAGCCTACTTCAATGGCAAGTTGCAGCGATTCGATTTGCCACTGGCGCCGGAAGGTACTGAATTCCAGATGAGAGTCTGGCAGACACTGCGCAGCATCCCCTATGGAGAAACCTGGTCCTACGGTGAACTGGCGCGGCGGATCCGCAAACCCACGGCTTCCCGCGCGGTGGGTGCCGCGAACGGCCAGAATCCGATTCCGGTGATTATCCCTTGCCATCGTGTGATCGGTGCTAACGGTTCGCTGACCGGGTTCGGTGGCGGGTTGCCGATCAAGCAGAAGTTGCTGGCGTTGGAAGGTAGTCTGCCTATTCAGGCTCAGTCGAAATTGTTCTGATCACATCAACGCGTGCGTTGCGCACCATCGTCGGTATACAGGATCTTCATGAGTTCCAGCATTTCCTGGTGAGTGTCGAGACTGCTGGCACCGAGTGCACCCATTACCCCCACCCGATCTCCGGGCAACCGGTTCTGGCTCAGTTTGAACTTGGTTTCCAGGCGCACGATATCGATTTCGAATGCCATGATCTGCGCTACCAGACGCTCGGCATACGGCCGTGCTTCGTCGATACGCCATGGGTTCTCGATGTAACGTTCGTGTTCGTCTGTTAGCACGCCGATAATCTCGAATATCCGTTCTGGGTCGTCGATGGCGCGGGGATTGCCGTGTACATGGATCGCGACATAGTTCCAGGTCGGCACATTGCGCGCGGGATCGGTGTACCAGCGCGGTGAAACATACGCGTCCGATCCGCGAAACACGACCATGCTGGCGGCGCCGGAGCGCAACGCCTCGCAGTGCGGATTGACCCGTGCCAGATGTGCTTCCAGCCTGCCATAATCGCCGACTGCGGGATCGAGATGAAATGGCAGGTGCGTAGTGTGAAGTTCACCCGCGTGTAAGGTGATAAGCAGGCCCAAGGGGTGACGCCGGATTACGTCACGCACGGCAATCATGTCATCGGTCGCAAAAACGCTGGGTATGTACACTGCCGACTCCGCGCTGGAAATTAGACGGATTATAGAGGGTTCTAAACCGGCTAGCCGAGCTCGGGTTAAACTGGTACGCCCCTGCTTCGATATTGGACGATGTGATGCAAAGGGTAATTCTGATACGGCATGCGGAAGCTGAAGAGGCTGTTAGCGGCGACGATGCGTCGCGTCGGTTGACCGCACGTGGACGTGAGCGGATGGCGCAAGCTGCGCGTGGCGTGCGCGGGCTTGCGGACGATGTTTCGATCATCGCGCATAGCCCTCTGATGCGGGCAGTAGAAACGGCTGCGATAATCGCGCATGAATTCGTCGGGGTTCGTCGTCAAAGACTGGAGTTGCTGTTACCGGGGAGTGATCCGGCGCAGCTGTTGTCC
>JBOIBL010000116.1:0-7566 GCA_050739495.1 Gammaproteobacteria bacterium
TCTAGAGGCCCAGGACATCGCCCTTTCACGGCGGTAACGGGGGTTCGACTCCCCCTGGGGACGCCAAATCAGCCCCGCGACACAAGTCGCGGGGCTTTTTCTTTGCACCCGTATTAAAAAATCTTCAAGAACAACCAGTTAGCGCCGTGAAACCAATCTAGATGAGGTTTCCGACTGGGCCGGTTGAGGTATATAATTCGCGCCCTCTTAACCACAGACGCCAAGCGCGTCGTTCTCCAGCGCCACGAAATGATGCCGGCTGGTACTCCTGCGAGACCAGCCGCTTGCATTTTGGCGGCCCGGAGACGGGGACAGGATGGGCAACAAGACCGATCCGAATACGACGACACTGACTTTCCGTGCCCGCGCGAGTGGCGGCAACGGCGATTCCGGTCAGCAAAGCAACAAGCGGCTGGCCGCGCTGAGCCTGGGTGCATTAGGCGTGGTGTTCGGCGACATTGGCACCAGCCCGCTGTACGCCATCAGCAGTTCTTTTTCCGACGCGTCCGGTCTCGCGACCACCCCGGCAAATGTGCTTGGCGTGTTGTCGCTGGTGTTCTGGTCGCTAGTCATTATCGTCTGTGTCAAGTATCAGCTCTTCGTGCTGCGTGCTGATAACAAGGGCGAGGGCGGCATTCTTGCATTGCTCGCGCTGCTGGATCCGTGGCGGACCCGCAACCGTAGGCGCTCCGGTATTCTGATCGCGCTCGGCATTTTCGGCGCTGCCTTGTTGTACGGCGATGGGATGCTTACGCCCGCCATTTCGGTATTGAGCGCGGTAGAAGGTCTGCAAGTCGGCGCGGCAGGATTTTCACGACCCGTCATCGTCACTATTACGGTGATCATCCTGATTGGGCTGTTCGCATTTCAGCGCAGCGGCACCAGTCGCGTGGGTGCGATATTCGGTCCAATTACCGCCGTGTGGTTCGCGGTGATTGGGGTGCTCGGTTTGGTGTGGATTGTCCGCGAACCCCAGGTACTTGGCGCAATCAATCCCGCATATGCGCTGGGGTTTGTGATCCATCACGGCTTTGCCGATATCGTGGTGCTGGGTGCGGTGTTTCTTTGCGTCACCGGTGCAGAGGCGTTGTATGCCGACCTCGGCCATTTTGGTCGCACCCCAATCAGGTTGACCTGGTTCAGTTATGTCATGCCTGCGTTGCTGTTGAATTATTTTGGCCAGGGCGCGGCGATTCTGGCGCGTCCAGGTCAGCCGGTAACGCAATTATTTTATAGTTTGGCACCGAGTTGGTTTTTGTATCCGTTGGTGGCACTGGCAACCGCTGCCACCATTATCGCATCACAAGCGGTAATCTCCGGCGCATTTTCTCTGATGGGTCAGGCAATTCAGTTCGGTCAGAGCCCGCGTCTGAGCATCGTGCGTACCTCGATGGATGAGAAGGGACAGATATACATTCCATCGCTGAACTGGATTCTGATGATTTCCACCATCGCGATCGTGCTGGGCTTCAAGAGCTCGGACAATCTGGCTTCTGCCTATGGTGTTGCGGTGAGTTCAACCATGGTGATCACCACTATCCTGATGTTCTTTGCCATGCGTGACCGCTGGCGCTGGAATATTGTATTGGTCGGTGCTATCACGGGTTGTTTCCTGATTGTTGATCTGATGTATTTCATCGCCAACATTTTCAAGATATGGGACGGAGGCTGGTTGCCTTTGATGGTGGCAATCATAGGCTTCACTATCATGTCCACCTGGAGCACCGGCCGACAGAACCTGATCAACCGGTTGCGCGAGAGTACCGAGCCGCTGGATCAATTCCTGGCCCGGATTCGCGTGGAGAAACCGGTGCGGGTACGCGGGACTGGCATCTTCATGACGGCACCCAATCTCGGCACGCCGCCGATGCTGCAGCATCACCTGGAACATAACCAGGTATTGCACGAACAGATCGTGCTGCTTACGGTGTTGACTGAAGATGTGCCGTTTGTGCATCCGGCCAATCGTCTGGAAGTAGAAAAACTGGATCTCGGGTTCTACCGTGTGCTGGCACATTACGGGTTCATGCAGATACCGAACGTGCCGCAGGCACTCCGCAAGGCCAAGGATTCCGGCCTGGTGATAGATCCGGAAACCGTGACGTATTACATCGGTCGCGAAACCCTGGTGCCGACCAAGAACACGCCTACCATGATGATCTGGCGCGAAAAACTGTTTGCCTTCATGTCACGTAACGCGATCCGTGCCACCGATTTCTATCAGATACCGCCGGACCGTACCGTGGAACTGGGTTTACGGCTGCGGATGGCGGAGATCCGCAGCACACCACGTGTGACAGTACCGCCACCACCACCTTCCAGATTATGAACGCATATGCTGAATAAGCTGCTGGCTCTACTGGCGGGATTTGTCATCGCCACGATTTCGACACTTGGCTATGGCGGCATCGTACTGCTGATGGCGATTGAAAGTGCCTGTATCCCGTTGCCCTCCGAAATCATCATGCCGTTCTCCGGTTACCTGGTATTTCGTGGCGAATTCATTTTGTGGCTGGTCGCACTGAGTGGCGCGGTCGGCTGTGTCCTGGGCTCGCTGGTCGCGTACTGGGTGGGAGCAAAGGGCGGCAGACCGCTGGTCGAGAAGTACGGACGCTATATATTAGTGTCGCAGCACGATCTGGCCCTGGCCGACCGCTGGTTCGGACACCACGGTGACATAATCATCCTGATCGGTCGCCTGCTTCCGGTAGTGCGCACGTTCATAGCGTTTCCGGCCGGGGTGGCACGCATGCCTCTGGCCAAGTTCGTCATCTACACCTTCATAGGCTCATTGATCTGGTGCTGGACCCTGGCCTGGATCGGCCTGCGTCTGGGTGAGCACTGGGACACGCTCGGTGTCTGGTTCCATCGCTTCGATGGCCTGATCGTGGGAGTCATTGCGCTGGCTGGCATCTGGTATGTATGGCGCCATCTACGCCATTTGCGCCGGCCGCCTTCGGCTTGACAGGGAGATCAGCAGAGCCAATAATGCACACAGCGCCGATTTGATACTCAGCTTGCGGGCGCTTAATAAATACGGCTAAAGCGGTGTCCGCAAGAACCTGCTTTAGCGCCTTTACCGGGTAACGCTGAGCGGGTTTTTTGTTGTCTGCGCTCCGGACTGGAGCATACAGGCGGCAAAAAAAGAATCGCCGATTTAAGTGACAAAGGTGCCTCGAAAAATCAGGGATTTTGGTTTCTGGGTAGGCAGAAATGGCCGATAAACCGGAGTGTATATACCAATACATGAGGCTTTCGAAGCTAGTTCTAACACCGCCAGAAAGCAAAAGACCGATTTTTAAAGATACCCACGACTTGCAGGGCGATGGATGGTGCGGTGCTGGCCACCGTGCTGACTGCTAAAGCGTCGGGAGCGAAGATGAATTCTCTGTCCACAGTCTGGGACCGCAGTGCATTTCCCGTGCGTCCCAATATCTCGTTCGAGTTCTTTCCGCCTGCGACGTCGGAAATGCAGCAGAAGCTGTGGCAGGCGCTCAAGCGCCTCGCACCGTTGGCGCCACGTTTCGTGTCGGTCACCTATGGCGCTGGAGGTTCCACCCGGCAGCGTACCCATGACACGGTGGTGAACATTCAACAGCAGCTCGGTTTGCGGCCCGCAGCCCATCTGACCTGCGTGGATGCCAGCAAGGCCGAGATCGAATCGATCGCGGAGCGTTACTGGGAAGCGGGCATCCGCCACATCGTGGCGTTGCGCGGCGATCCGCCGGAAGGCGCGGGCGTATTTATTCCGCACCCCGCCGGTTACAGCTGTGCTGCAGAACTGGTTGCGGGATTGAAGAAGATCGCTGATTTTGAAATCAGCGTGGCAGCCCATCCGGAAGTCCATCCGGATGCAGTTACGCCTGAGGCAGATCTCGAGAATCTCAAACGCAAACAGGACGCCGGCGCGGCGCGCGGAATTACGCAATTCTTTTTCGAGGCGGAAACCTATTTAAGGTTCCGCGATACGGCCGTCAGACAGGGTGTCTCGATGCCGCTGGTGCCGGGCATCCTTCCGGTAACGAATTTTCAACAGGTACAGAAATTTGCCGCGCGTTGCGGCGCCAGCGTCCCGGCGTCACTGGCGCGTCACTTTGAGGGCCTTGATGGCGACCCGGAAACCCGCAGACTGGTAGCGGCGCATGTGGCGGGAGAGCAGTGCCGGCGCTTGCAGGCAGAAGGTGTGCGCGAATTCCATTTCTATACCTTGAACCGCCCGGAATTGACCCGTGCTATCTGCCACCTGTTGGGGATCCGTGCCACGAGTCTTGAGTCTGAGTCCATCTCCACTGGCGTGGCGGCCAATCCGTGAGTCTCGCCGTGTCCTGTCACAACCTCCTCGTTTCGCAACTCGAGCAACGCATCCTGTTGCTGGATGGTGCCATGGGGACCATGATTCAGAGTTACCAACTCTCGGAGCGGGATTTCCGCGGTCAGCGTTTTGAGCATCATCCACATGATCTCAAAGGCAACAACGATCTGTTGACGCTGACGCGACCGGACGTGATCAACGCGATTCACAGTGCCTATCTCGACGCAGGCGCGGACATCATCGAGACCAACACGTTCAATTCCACCGCGGTCTCGCAAGCCGATTACGGCACCGAGTCATTGGTATATGAACTGAACCGCGAAGCTGCGCGACTCGCAAAGACCACAGTTGCCGAGATAACTGCAAAGACTCCCGATAAACCACGCTTTGTGGCCGGCATTCTCGGGCCCACCAGCCGTACCGCATCTATCTCACCCGACGTCAACGATCCCGGGTTCCGCAATGTCAGTTTCGATGAACTGCGCGTGACCTATAAGGATGCAATACGCGGCTTGCTCGATGGCGGTGCCGATATCCTGATGGTGGAAACGGTCTTCGACACGCTCAATTGCAAGGCCGCGTTATTCGCAATCGAAGAGCATTTCGAAATCAGCGGCGTCCGCGTGCCGGTGATGATCTCGGCAACGATTACCGACCTGTCCGGACGTACACTATCCGGTCAGACGCCGGAAGCGTTCTGGAATTCGGTACGTCATGTGCGGCCATTCAGCATCGGTCTGAACTGCGCGCTGGGAGCGGACCAGCTGCGGCCGTATGTCGAGGAACTGTCCCAGCTCGCCGATTGTTATGTCAGTGCTCATCCAAATGCCGGTCTGCCTAATGCGTTCGGTGGCTACGATGAAACCCCTGAACATATGGCCGGATTGATCGGGGAGTGGGCCGCGAGTGGCTTTCTCAACATCGTCGGTGGCTGTTGTGGCACCACCCCTGCGCATATCAAGGCGCTCTCCGATGCGATAGCGAATCATCCGCCGCGCCCAATCCCGGTCATCGCGCCGAAATGCCGGCTGAGCGGTCTCGAAGCTCTCAATATCGGCTCCGATAGCCTGTTCGTGAATGTGGGTGAACGCACCAATGTCACCGGTTCTGCGCGCTTCAAGAAACTGATTCTGAACGGCGAGTACGAAACCGCATTGGACGTGGCGCGCGAACAGGTGCAGAACGGCGCGCAGATCATTGATGTGAACATGGACGAAGGCATGCTGGACGGCATAGCCTCCATGGCCCGCTTCCTCAGTCTTGCCGCTTCCGAGCCGGATATCTGTCGGGTACCGGTGATGATCGATTCTTCGCGTTGGGAGATCGTCGAGGCGGGGCTGAAGTGTCTGCAAGGCAAATGCATCATCAATTCCATCAGCCTCAAGGAAGGCGAGGACAAGTTCCTGCAGCAGGCGAAACTTGCACGTCGCTATGGTGCGGCTGTGGTGGTGATGGCTTTCGACGAACAGGGGCAGGCCGATACGCTGGAAAAGCGTATCGCCGTATGTGAACGCGCCAATAAATTACTTACGGAATCCGCTGGATTTCCCGCCGAAGACATCATCTTCGATCCGAACATCTTCGCGGTCGGCACCGGTATCGAAGAACACAACAACTACGCGGTGGATTACATTGACGCGGTGCGTCAGCTCAAGCGGCGCTTGCCGCAGGCATTGATCAGCGGCGGTGTCAGCAACGTGTCGTTTTCATTCCGTGGCAACAACCGGGTACGGGAAGCGATGCATGCGGCGTTCCTGTATCACGCTATCAATGCCGGCATGGATATGGGCATCGTCAACGCCGGTCAACTGGCGGTGTACCAGGAAATCCCCAAGGCGCTGCTCGAACACGTCGAAGATGTGTTGCTTAATCGCAGACCCGACGCGGCCGAGCGCCTGGTCACGTTCGCCGGCACGCTGGAACAGGGCGGCAGAAAACAGGTGGAAGATCAGGCCTGGCGGCAACTGCCGGTGAACGAACGGCTGAGTCATGCCTTGGTGCAGGGCATTACCGACTACATCGAGGCAGATACCGAAGAAGCACGAGTCGCCACCAGCAGGCCGCTGGATGTAATCGAAGGCCCGCTCATGGACGGCATGAACGTAGTGGGTGACCTGTTTGGGGCCGGCAAGATGTTTCTGCCTCAGGTAGTGAAGTCGGCGCGAGTGATGAAAAAAGCCGTGGCGTACCTGATTCCTTATATAGAAGCGGGAAAAGACGCTGGTACGCGTGCCAAAGGCAAGATCCTGATGGCGACCGTGAAAGGGGATGTCCACGATATCGGCAAGAACATCGTCGGCGTCGTCTTGCAGTGCAACAACTATGAAGTGATTGATCTCGGTGTGATGGTGCCGGCGCAGAAGATTCTGGATATTGCGCGCACCGAGAAAGCCGATATCATCGGCTTGTCCGGGCTTATCACGCCTTCATTGGACGAGATGGTGCATGTCGCCAAAGAGATGCAGCGTGAAGGGCTCGACATCCCGTTGCTGATCGGCGGCGCGACCACCTCGCGGGTGCATACTGCGGTCAAGATCGCCCCCGGTTACGCCGGTCCGATTGCCTACGTCAAGGATGCTTCGCGCGCGGTGAGTGTCGCGTCCAGTCTGTTGGGTGAAGGTAAACAGGCATTCGTGGAGGCGACCCGTCAGGAATATGCCACGGTACGCACACAGCACGCCGGTCGTGAAGACCACGTCAAATGGCTCAGTCTGGATGCCGCGCGTGAGAATGGTGCCCGTATCGATTGGCAAACGCACCTGCCGACAAAGCCGCGCGAACTGGGCGTGGAAGTCTTCAGCGATTATCCGCTCGAAGCCATACGTGAATACATCGACTGGACGCCGTTCTTTCATACCTGGCAGTTGAAAGCGAGTTACCCGCGTATCCTCGACGATACCGAGAAGGGCGAAACGGCACGCAAGCTGTATCAGGAAGCGAATCAGATGCTGGATCGCATCATCGCGGAGAAATGGCTGCGCGCCAGCGCGGTGTATGGCTTGTTTCCGGCCAACGCAATCAATGGCGACGACGTCGCTGTGTTTCGCGATGGCAAGCGTGATGACAAACTCACCACTTTCCATTTCCTGCGTCAGCAACAGGAAAAGCCGCCCGGCAAACCGAACCAGTGCCTGGTGGATTTCGTGGCGCCGCATGACACCGGTATCGAAGATTACATGGGTGCGTTCGCCGTCACTGCCGGTCTCGGTATCGAGACCCATCTTCAGCGTTTCGCGGCCGATAATGACGACTAC
>JBOIBL010000117.1:0-2711 GCA_050739495.1 Gammaproteobacteria bacterium
GTCCGGGTATACGCACGTCAAATCCCGTCGTACCGGATAAAATTCCAATTCCATATTGGGAAACCGACGCGACATCGCCGAGACGAGTGACCAACAGGTAAATGTCGGGAGATATACTTTCTTTGGACGTACAATTTGTCCGACGAGAAAGGAGAATGCCGCACGACCGCTGTGAAAATATGTCTTTTCGACTTTTTCAGGCGGCAACTTGCTTCCGATCAGCATTGTCTGTTCTCCGTCTCGATATCGCTCAGGACTTTAATCGCTGTTCTGACTAGTTCCCCCTTTTTCAGCGAGCGATAGTCACCCTCAAACGTTCGCAACAGCTCGTCTTGATGGTATAACTTGTAATGGAACATCCATTCCGAATAATACGATGTGGACGGCTCGGCCTCGATCCGGAATGCCGCGGGCAAGCTGGACTTCAAGAACACATAGAATTCGTAGTCTTGTTCAATAGCAAATATCGCGGGCATCGTGCTGTCTCCCATGTGTTCTATGGCGTGTTCCTGGATTCAATGACGTAATTCTTCAATATCATTTTTGTCCCCTGAATCCCGTTGAACATCAACACGTCTATTATTGACAGGGAAGGTTCGAAAATACCTTGTTGAGGATATTCAATTTCTTTAGATTTCAAGAATGAGAGTCTGATATTGCTGGATGAGAATTTCGTCTGGTCGAACAATCCGGCTCCGGACGCGGGGTTGATGTATTCAGATGCTTGTATTTGCTCGGCAATCCGTAGAGCCCATTCTCCGGCATCGCTCACGCGTGAATAGTCGAAATTCTGCTCTGATGAGAGGATGATGTCCGCCTTGATATCCAGATGAGCGCATACATTTTTTATGATGGCAGCGTTAACGGTTGCAATACTCTGGTGAGTATCGCTTAAAAGAGCATCTCTTACCATCTCGTTTGTCTCGTCGAAATACTGTGCCTTTCTTTTGTAATGAGCCAATTGACGGATAAGCAGTTCTTTCCATTTATTATCCGGATGTGTATTTACGTTCTTGATTGGGTCTTTCATGTCGTGCTTCTTCAGCGGCACCACGATATATTGCCAGCCGCCTCCCGGCTTCAATATCCGGTTTCTGTTGACCCATCCATGTCTCATGTATTGGGCGTCATCAAATAAAACAAAACAATCCACCGCGTGAATCAGCTGCCAGTAACCGATATAGGGGAAAAAATAAGGCTGCATGATCGCAGCGATCATTTTTGCGTTTTCTCCACGGTTCTGCAGATCGCGACGATGGTTTCGATGGCGTCACTGGAGAGTGTTATCCCGTTCGGCAATACGATGACGCCTTCGGAAAGCTGTTCCGTATTTGCGAGCATTAACCCTGAATGCGGGAACAGGTCCCGATAAGGGTGCATTCGATGACAGCCTGGCCAAAAATACTTGCGCGCCAGGACATTCTCGGCTTGTAAGGCAGCGATGAATTGGTCCCGGGTCGCGGCGCAGTGTTTGCTGACTTCCATCACGATGTACTGGAAGTTGTTGCGCTCGGCCTCGTCATAGGCCAGCAGACTCACACCCCGGAGATCGGCAAGTGCTGCACGATATAGATGGTAATTTTGTCGATTGGCATCGATAAATGTATCAAGGTGATCGAGGTTGGTTAATCCCATGGCGGCACATAATTCGATCATCTTGCCGTTGGTGCCGGGATGGATGACGTTGTCATAACCGGAAAACCCGAAATTGCGCATCAAGCGCATGGCTTCGGCGAGGTCATCATCATTGGTGATTACCGCGCCACCTTCGAAAGTATTGAATACCTTGGTAGCGTGAAAGCTGAGTACTTCACAACGACCGAAACTGCCGACGGTTTGTCCTTTGTGGCTGCATCCGAACGCATGGGCTGCATCAAACATCAATTCCAGGTCATGCTCGTCAGCGATCGATTGCAGCGCCTCGACTGGTGCCGGACGCCCCCACAGATGCACGCCGATAATGCCGCTGGTACGCGGGGTGATCATGTTACGGACGGCATCAGGATCCAGGTTGTGGGTGGCGGGATCGATATCGGCAAACACCGGCGTGATTCCCTGCCAGTACAAAGCATGCGCGGTGGCGACGAAAGTCCACGACGGGACGATCACTTCACCTTCCAGTCCCAGCGCGCGGATCGCGATTTCCAGTGCGATCGTGCCGTTGCACATCGCCACGCAATGTTTGACGCCCAGCAGTTCTGTGATACGCCGCTCGAACTCGCGCACCATCGGCCCATTGTTCGTTAGCCGATGGTTGTCGAGTGACTGCACGGCGAGTCGCGTGAAAGCGTCACGATCGCCAATGTTGGGTCGACCCACATGCAGCGGTTGGTCAAACGCGGGGGCTGCGCCGTTGATCGCCAGGTCGGACTTGCTTTGGATGATTTTCTGTCCCAAGGGAATGGACTCCGGCATGTCTTCGGCATCAGGTGGTGAGGGAATCAATCATACAAGACTGACGCCAACTGTACGCGGAAAACCTTCCGCACCAGCATCGCGGCGCGATGTCCGCATTGCGCGCAGCGCAATTGTCGAGATCGCACCGGCTTGAATTCAGAAGACGGTTCTTTTTGGTATTCAGGTATCATGCAAGACGGAGTCGGCCAGACAGCCGCTGCGCGCAAGCGTGGAGGAAAGTCCGGGCTCCGCAGGACAGGGTGCCAGGTAACGCCTGGGGGGCGTGAGCCCACGGAAAGTGCCACAGAAAACAT
>JBOIBL010000118.1:0-7693 GCA_050739495.1 Gammaproteobacteria bacterium
AGCCGGCACCCTGCCGTTCCCGGCCATCAACGTCAACGATTCGGTGACCAAATCCAAGTTCGACAATCTCTACGGTTGCCGCGAATCGCTGGTGGACGGCATCAAGCGCGCCACCGACGTGATGATCGCCGGCAAGATCGCGGTGATCGCGGGTTACGGCGACGTCGGCAAGGGTTGCGCGCAATCGCTGGGCGGCTTGGGTGCGACGGTATGGGTGACCGAGATCGATCCGATCTGCGCGTTGCAGGCGGCGATGGAAGGTTACCGCGTGGTGACCATGGACGAAGCCGCCGGCATGGGCGACATCTTCGTGACCACCACCGGCAACGTGGACGTGATCACGCACGATCACATGGCGAAGATGAAACACAACGCCATCGTCTGCAACATCGGCCATTTCGATTCCGAGATCCAGGTGTCGTCGCTGCGTCAATACAAGTGGGAGAACATCAAGCCGCAGGTGGATCACATCATCTTTCCGGACGGCCACCGCATTATTCTGCTGGCGGAAGGCCGCCTCGTGAACCTGGGCTGCGCCACCGGCCATCCGAGCTTCGTGATGTCGAACTCGTTCACCAACCAGGTGCTGGCACAGATCGAGCTGTTCGTGCATCGCGCGAAATATGAAAACAAGGTTTATGTGCTGCCCAAGCACCTGGACGAGAAGGTCGCACGGCTGCATCTGGAACGCATCGGTGTGCATCTGACCCAGCTCACGCCGAAACAGGCGCGCTATATCAGCGTGGACGTGAACGGGCCCTACAAACCGGATCATTACCGGTACTGAAGTAACTTGGGCCCCTGCAGGCCACAACAAAAGGCACCGCAAGGTGCCTTTTTTGTTTCTAATTTTAACCCATCTCATAACCACCCAACCGTTCGTGTTGAGCGTAGTGGAGCGAAGCTCCGCGAAGTCGAAACACATGGGGATCATATGCTCGGTGCCCTTCGACTTCGCGTCTACGACGCTACGCTCAGAGCCTGCCAGGACTCGATCCGGGGGCGAACGGAATTTTGAGATAGATACTTGTAAATCCCCGCGCGCGATTGAACTTCACGCCAGGTTGATTATCAAAACCCTTGTCAGCTGACTTGGTTCCGGTAACACCGCATCTGCCAGGCCGCGTTCTGTAGCGGGAAACCCGGCGTCTGCGTTTACCGGCTGGCTGCCCGCAGCTTCATCCAACTTCCACATCGTTGTCATTGTCGCGTAATGCGCGACCTCTACCATTTGCGCCATTGCAAGGAGGAATAGTGTCATGTTGATCAGAACTTCCGCCCCCAATCGTCAGATCGAGCGCATGCTCGCGAAACGCGACTGGCGCCGACGCCTCGCCAGCCGTGAGCCGGAGGTGACTATCGTCACCCAGCCGGCAGATAACGTCGTCAGTGTAGTGGCCGCCTTTGAATTGGGGCTGGTGACGAAACACCACCGCCCGGCCAGAGCCGAAAAGGCCGCAGCCATCGCGCCTGCGTTGCCGCGCAACATCCAGTTGCAAAGCGTACGCCGCCACCTCGAAGAAGAGACCACCGCTTCCCGCTGACCGGGGCGTCCACCAGCGAACCCCGTAACACAAGCACGGGTTTCCCGCCGCCCCTGCATGCCAAAATCGCGCTATGCTCTGCCTCTCGATCCAGTCATCTTCTTCGAGAAGGAGCCCCGTCATGATCAAACGCCCGTTAATTGCGTGCACCGCCATTGCCTCGATGCTTGCTGTCGCTACGGCTTTTGCCGCCGGTGATACCGCCAAACAGACTGCCAAGCCCGGCGTTGCGGCCAAACCGGCTGCCACGGCCACGCATGGCGATGCCGCCAAACAGATCGCCACCGCCGAAATACACGCCCAAATGGCCGCGGCCAGCAAAGACATCAACATGATTCATGCCCATCTGCATCATGTCATCAACTGTCTGGTGGGGCCGCAAGGCAAACTGTTCGACAGCAAGGCCGAGGATCCCTGCAAAGGGATGGGCAACGGCGCGCTTAACGATCTCGCGCATCAGCCCGGCGTGCATGCGAACCTCGATGCGGCTTTGGAAACCGCGTTACGTGGTACCCATGAAGATAAATATCCACAGGCGCACGCGGCAGCGACCAGGACTGCGGCTCTGCTCAAGGATGCCAGCAAGAACAAATAATGCTGCTGCATGATGATTGATATCTGAGTCCGCCGTGTCCAGCACGGCGGGTGAAGGCAGCACCTGTCGCAATCCATCCGGGAAATCCTCCATGGCAATCCAGTACCCCGAACATATCTGGCATAACGGCAAACTCAAACCCTGGGCAGAGGCCACTACGCACGTGATGGCGCACGCGCTGCATTACGGTTCGTCGGTATTCGAAGGCATCAGAAGTTATCCAACGCCGAATGGCGTGGTGATCTTCCGGCTCGCGGATCACATCAAACGGTTGTTCAACTCGGCGAAGATCTACGACATCCCGATGCCATTCGATGCCGGGACTCTCACCTCCGCCTGCCGCGAAGTGGTGCGGGTGAATAAACTGGAGAAGGCCTACATCCGGCCGGTCGCGTTTCGCGGCGCCGGCAGCGGGTTGAGTCTGAGTGCGGATGCGCCGACAGAAGTCTCGGTTGGTGCCTGGGAACTGGGCAGTTATCTCGGTAAAGGCGTACTCGATGACGGCATCGACGCCTGTGTGTCGTCGTGGCAACGGCCCGCGCCCAACACCATTCCGGCGGGTGCCAAAGCGGGTGGCAATTATCTTTCCGGTCAGCTGATCGCGCGCGAAGCGCGCCGGCTCGGGTTCGGCGAAGGCATCGCGCTGGCCAGCAACGGCTTGCTGAGCGAGGGCGCGGGTGAAAATCTGTTCCTGGTATTCGATGGCGTGCTGCATACGCCACCGGTAAGCGCTTCCATCCTCGATGGCATCACTCGTGGATCACTGATCCAGCTCGCGACCGATGCCGGCCTCGAGATCGTGGTGCGGGAGTTGCCGCGCGAATATCTGTATCTCGCGGATGAAGTGTTCATGTGCGGTACTGCGGCAGAGGTCACGCCGGTGCGTTCCGTGGATGGCAAACCGGTTGGCACCGGCAAACCGGGGCCGGTGACGCGCCAGATGCAAAGCCTGTTCTTCGGATTGTTCGATAGCCGGACGCCGGACCGTTACGGTTGGCTGGAACCGGTCGCTTAGTTAAGCTTGATACGGCGGTACATTCAAACCCGGGAGTAAAGCCATCATGATATACGACAGCATCCTCGACACCATCGGCCGAACCCCCATCGTCAAATTGCATCGTATCCCGCAACACGGCGTGGATATCTATGTCAAAGTGGAAGCGTTTAATCCCGCTTCATCGGTCAAGGACCGTCTTGCGATCGCGATCATCCTCGATGCCGAGCAACGCGGCACACTCGAGCCTGGTCAGACCGTCATCGAAGCGACCTCCGGCAATACCGGCATCGCATTGGCGATGGTGTGCGCCGCACGCGGTTATCCATTCGTGGCAGTGATGAGCGAATCCTTTTCAGTGGAACGCCGCAAACTGATGCGTGCGTTCGGCGCCAAGGTGATCCTGACGCCGGCTGCGGAACGCGGCACTGGCATGGTGCGTAAGGCCGAAGAGCTGGCGAAAAAATACGGTTGGTTCCTGGCGCGGCAGTTCGAGAATCCCGCCAACCCTGCCTGGCATCGCAACACTACCGGCCCGGAGATCCTGCAGGACTTCGCCGGCAAACGGCTGGATTACTTCGTCACCGGCTGGGGCACCGGCGGCACGCTCACCGGCACCGGCGAGATGCTGAAGCTCGCACGTCCGGACATCAAGATCATCGTCACTGAACCGGCCAACGCGTCGCTGCTCAACGGTCAGCCATGGCAGCCCCACAAGATCCAGGGTTGGACACCGGACTTCGTACCTGCCGTGCTTAACAAAAAAATCGCTGACCAGATCGTCCCCGTGGACGAAGTGTTGGCACGCGATACCGCGCAACGGCTCGCACGCGAGGAAGGTATCCTGGTCGGCATCTCTGCCGGCGGTACGCTGGCGGCAGCGCTCAAGGTTGCGGAGAAAGTGCCGGAAGGGACGGTGTTGCTGGCGATGTTGCCGGACACCGCGGAACGTTACCTGTCCACGTTCCTGTTCGAGAACATCAATGAAGGTTCGGACGACGCGTGGCTGGCTGAACAGTAGATAAATCAGTCAGACCATGCGTAGCGTGGCCCATGACGATAAACCAGTGACTCAGTAGAGATACGTAACACCCAGACTCGCCATGTCGAGATTGCCGCGCACCGCGATGTCCGAACTCCCAAGACCGTAGTACCGTTGCCATTGGACACGCACTGCCCAGTTACCGTCGATCTGGTACGCAACACCGAAACCGGCACCGAGATGCCGGCCATGCGTGTACATGTCGGGCTCGGTTGGAATGCTGGAACCGATCCGGTAAACCTTGCGTTCGGTGGTGGCACTGATGACACCGGCCCGAGCATACACAGACACTGCGTTACTGGCGGCGAAACTGCCAATCGCATCGATAGTAAATCCGTGTGAACGCATGATGTCGCTCTGATTGCCGAACTTCGGCAGCACTGCATCGGGGCCGACATCGGTATGCCCGGCATCCAGATAATCGGCTTCCAGGGCAAAATTATTACTGAACCGGTAGCCTCCGCCGATTCGATACCCGCCGCCGCTTTCACTGCTCACCGCTACCTGCTTGGGTGGCTGCGCATAACTGCTGACCGTGTTGAACCGGGTATACGCAAGATCGGTAGCGAGATACCAACCGTTGTTATCGGCGCTGGCCTGCTGGCCGATTGCAAGCAGTAGCGCAGCGCCGACGACAAGCTGTATCAGTATCCTGTTCATAACTCCCCCTGATATCCGGCTGCCTCGAACACTGACCTGAGATTACGGATCGGCGCGCTGCATTCCTGTCTCATCATGGCCCGCCTCCCCAGCCGGCTGTCGCTGGCTGCTATCTGTCTTTCGCTTGTTGCCAAGGTAACGCCCCGCGCAAAACCCAACCATGACACAGGTCAAGTCCTGCCCTGCTTGGTCCGCAAGAAGCACTTGATGCAGGTCATATCCCGGTCCCGACGGGCTGCTAGTATGGTTCGGAGTGAAAACCTGAATCGGGAACCGGCTGATGCATCGAGACAGTTCACGCAGCATCCATGCCCTGAAACCATTGCGTATCGGTATCGATACCCATCAGGAGCCGGTGGTGTATCTGCGCAGCGAATCGCACATCTGCCGTTCAGAGGGACTGGAGGCTTTGAGCCGTATCGCCCTGTCGGTAAACGACCGGACTCTGATTGCGACCCTGAATGTGGTCCATGATGGCCTGCTGAGTGAAGACACCATCGGACTTTCGGAGGCCGCCTGGCGGGTACTGCATCCGGCTGCCGGCGAGCGGGTGCGTATCAGCCATGCACCCGATGTCGCGTCGATGGGTGCGGTACGCGCCAAGATCTTTGGACACCGTCTCGGCGAAACGCAACTGCACAGCATCATCCGCGACGTGGTCGCCGGCCGTTACATCGATGTGGAGCTTGCCGCATTCATCACTGCATGCGGTACCGAACATCTTGATAACGACGAGATCATCGGTCTTACTCGCGCCATGATCGATTCCGGTGAACGTCTCAGCTGGAACCAGGCGCCCATCTATGACAAGCATAGCGTCGGCGGACTGCCGGGGAATCGCACCACTCCACTGATCGTCGCAATCTGTGCCGCCAACGGCATGACCATCCCCAAGACTTCGTCGCGCGCCATCACCTCGCCGGCGGGGACCGCCGATACCATGGAAGTGCTGGCGCCGGTGAACCTGTCACTGGAGGCGATGCGCCGGGTGGTGGAACGCGAGCACGGTTGCATCGTGTGGGGTGGCGCAGTCCATCTGAGTCCAGCGGACGACATTCTGATTCGTGTGGAGCGTGCGCTGGATATTGACAGCGAAGGTCAGATGGTCGCATCGGTGCTGTCCAAGAAAGCAGCGGCAGGTTCGACCCATGTCGTGATCGATGTTCCGGTCGGTCCTACGGCAAAAGTTCGAACCCGGCATGACGCTATCCACATCTCCGAGATCATGCGGCTGGTCGGCAAGGCGGTCGGCATGGATGTGCGCTCGGTGATCACCGACGGCAGCCAGCCGGTGGGCCGCGGTATCGGACCTGCGCTGGAAGCGCAGGATATCCTCGCGGTCCTGCAAGGCAAACCCGAGGCACCCGCCGATCTTGCGGATCGCGCCACGGAACTTGCCGGCGCCTTGCTCGAACTCGCCGGACTCGCGACAACCATCAACGGCAAACAACTCGCCGCGCTCACCCTGAAAAGCGGTGATGCATGGCGCAAATTCCAGGCGATCTGCGAAGCTCAGGGCGGTATGCGCTCGCCACCGGTCGCACCGCTGGTACATCCGGTTGCCAGTGACCGCAGCGGCCGGATCACCGCGATCGATAATCGCAGACTTTCGCGGGTGGCAAAGCTGGCCGGCGCGCCTGCCGCAGTCGCCGCCGGTCTCACTCTGGAAAAACACCTGGGAGATTCGGTCACTACCGGAGAACCACTGATAATCCTGCACGCCGAGGCACCCGGCGAACTGGATTACACCCTCGAATACCTGGATACGAATCCGGATATCTTCACGATTGGAAACTGAAATCATGAATTCAGCCCTTCAGTCTTTCAGTCCGGATCGTCTGGTCGCATTCCCGCCACACTGGCCGCTGGCAGATGCGCTGATTAACGCGCTGGGGATTGCACCCGTCGAATACGTGCATCACCGCTTCCCGGATCATGCCTCACTGTTCCGGGTCGTGGACGAGGTGGCTGGTGCAAATCTGCTGCTGGTTGCCGATCTGCACGACCCCGATTCGCATTACCTGCAACTTATGTTGCTGACTGAAACCTTGCGCGACCTGGGTGCCGCCAGTATCGGCTTGCTCGTCCCTTACCTTTCCTACATGCGACAGGACAAGCGTTTCAACCCTGGTGAAGGCATTTCGTCGCGTTACTTCGCGAAGATGTTATCCGCGCATTTTGACTGGTTGATCACGGTGGACCCGCATCTGCATCGGTATCATGCGCTTGGGGAAATATTCTCGATCCCGACCCGGCTGGTACACGCAGCCCCGGTGATCGCGACGTGGATCGCACACTCGGTTCCGGATGCAGTGCTGATCGGTCCGGATGAAGAAAGCAGTCAATGGGTATCGGATATCGCAACGCGCGCCGGATTCCCGTATGAAATTCTCTTGAAACAACGGCATGGAGATGAAGACGTAAAGGTGTCGCTGCCACATCCGGAACGCTGGCGGAATCATACGCCGGTACTGGTGGATGACATCATCTCCAGCGGGCGTACCATGATGGCGGCAGTGACGCATTTGCAGCATGCGGGCCTGCCGCCACCACTGTGCGTCGCGGTACATGGCGTGTTCTCTGACGACGCGCTGACCGGGCTGAAGCTGGCAGGTGCTGCGGACGTGATCACCACCAATACGGTGCCCGTCCCAACCGGCAGAATTGACATGAGTATGGAGATCGCTAACGCGCTACGGAGAACCGCCCCATGAATCCCGTCGAGATACTCATGCATACGGAGTTGCTCTGGCCGATGGGACTGACGCTCGCGGTCTGCGCACTCATCGGCCTGGAATTCCACCGTTATCAGCGCGAGGAAGACGAAAGTCTCGCATTCGGTACGGTGCGTACCCTGC
>JBOIBL010000119.1:0-14748 GCA_050739495.1 Gammaproteobacteria bacterium
TCACCATGGTGGTGTGAGAGTCCGTGCCCACCAGGGTATCCGGGTAGGCCTGCAATTTACCGTCGACCTCGCGCTCGAACACGACACGCGAGAGATATTCCAGATTTACCTGGTGACAGATGCCTGTATCGGGCGGCACGACCTTGAAGTCCTGGAACGACTTCTGACCCCAGCGCAGGAACGAATAGCGTTCCTTGTTGCGTTCGAACTCCATCTCGCCGTTCTTGCCGAGTGCGTCGGCGCTGGCGTAATAGTCCACCTGCACTGAATGGTCGATCACCAGTTCCGCGGGAGACAATGGATTGATCTTTTCCGGGTCGCCGCCGAGTTTTTGCATGGCATCGCGCATGGCAGCGAGATCCACCACTGCCGGTACGCCGGTGAAATCCTGCATCAACACCCGCGCGGGCGTGAAGGCGATCTCCTTGTCGGGCTCGGCCTTCGGGTCCCAGTTGGCTAGCGCCGCGATATCGTCATGAGTGGTCGTGACGCCGTCTTCAAGACGCAGCAGGTTTTCCAGCAGCACCTTGAGCGAATAGGGCAGACGCGAAACCTTGTATTTGGCTTCCAGTGCGTCGAGTTTGAAGATTTCGTAGTTCTTGCCGCCGACGGTGAGTGTCGAACGGGACTTGAAGCTGTCTTTCATGACGACTCCGCAATGACGTGGGATAAGAGAACCTGCTTACACCGCCAAACGAGGCAGAAAACGGTGCGCGGGAGTGATACCGGAATACCTATTATAAGGTATCAGCCGCCGCAAACGTAACGACGCTCAGGCGTATCCGCCAGCCGACTTGCGCAACAGGCGCTGCGTCTCTTTCAGGAGGCTCGCACGCATGAACAACAGCGCCCAGCGCGAGCCACCACATTGCCGCCAGAGGACTGCTGCGCGCAAGCCACCCAGCAGCAAACTTCTCACCAGATTAATCACGCGTGGGTTCTGGAGTTGCGAGGGATTGCCTGTCACCATGATCCGCGGTTGGACTGTGCCGGCGGTATGGAGGTAGGTATCAGCCAGTCCGGCCAGGACATTGCTGTGAACTGTACCGAAATGCAGTATCTGCTGGCGAGCGCGGTCCACACCGCTTTCCAGCCGGCCAGCCAGTTTATGCCGGCGCATGACCTTGGCCTGCAACTGCATCAGTCCCAGGGTATAGCGCAAAACGGGAAGGTCATCCGGATTGTTGTCGGCGCCGAGCAGGGCCGCTAACCGCCGGAGTCCGCAACTGAGACCGCCGATACCGCCAAATACATCCGGCACATCCGCTGATTCGGTCTTGATGATGCTGCCGAGCGTGGAAGCCACAAATCGCTCGTCGGTACATCCTGCAGTAGCGACTTCGTTCACCAGTGTCGCCGCCTGCACCACGCCGGCCAGCGCCAACACCCGGTCTTCCAGACTGCGGCTCATGCCAGCTTCCTCTTCATAGCGGGCTGGATGGCGTTGCTTGTCTGCTGGATGACACCGCCCCCCAGACATTCATCGTCGAGATAGAAAACCGCGTATTGTCCTGGCGTCATCGCACGCTGTGGCTGAACGAAACTGACTTCACAGTTCTTGTTTTCCAGCACCCGGATATGGCAGCTCTGATCGGCCTGACGGTAGCGGCTCTTGGCGACGCAATCGAATTCCGTGGCAGGTGGTTGGCCGGCAATCCACTGCACTTGCGTCACCAACAGTTCGTTCTGCAACAGGGCGGGGTGCTCATGACCCTGCACCACTACCAGGACATTGTTTTCCATATCCTTGTCGGCTACATACCAGGGAGAATCATCTGCGCCACGTCGGCCGCCGATGCCCAAGCCCTGACGTTGCCCCAGGGTGTAGTACATGAGTCCTTGATGGGTGCCGAGTAGCTCACCCTCAAGGCTGCGGATCTCGCCGGGTTTGGCCGGCAGATAACGGCCCAGAAATTCGCTGAAGTGACGCTCGCCGATGAAACAGATACCGGTGCTGTCTTTCTTGCCATGATTGGCAAAACCGCCAGCATGCGCCAGTTTTCGGACCTCATGCTTTTGCATCTCGCCCAGTGGGAACAGTGTCTTGGCAAGTGCAGTCCGGGGCACCGCGTGCAGGAAATAACTCTGGTCCTTGTGCACATCACAGGCTTTCAATAACCGGGTGCCATTGGCGTCGGACAGGGTCCGCGCATAATGACCAGTGGCGATGCGATCTGCACCGAGCCGCAGCGCGTAATCGAGGAATGCCTTGAACTTGATTTCGCTGTTGCAGAGTACATCCGGATTCGGGGTACGTCCGGCGGCATATTCATCCAGAAAATAACTGAATACCCGTTCCCGGTACTCGGCGGCGAAGTTGACTTTGTGCAGAGGGATATCGAGCGTTTCGCATATCTGACGCGCATCCTGAAAATCCTGCGCCGCAGTGCAATAAGTCTCATCCGCATCATCTTCCCAGTTATCCATGAACAAGCCTTCCACCGCATAACCCTGCTGCTGCAAAAGCAGGGCAGCAACGGCGGAATCCACGCCGCCGGACAGGCCGACGATCACATGCTGAGAACGCTTGTTCATGGGGTTATTTTACGCCAGCTCTGCTCATGCCAGGCCGCAAGGCACAGATCAAGCATCGTCCAGGCTGGTTTCGAACTCGGGAAAGCAGGTCAGCAGTTCCAATGGGTAGCGGCAGCCTGCCAGATAATCGTCGATGCAGCGCACCACCATGGGGCTGCGCAGGGTGTGTTGCCCGCTCTTCAGCTCGGCACGCGTTAGCCACCTCGGGCCGACGATGCCTTTATCCAGAGGCCGGTCGGGGTGATGGCGGGTGCAACGTCCGAAGAATGCCAGCCGCATGAACGTGGTATCGAGGCGCCGGTTCTTCCACAGATAGATACCGGTGAGCACATCTGGTTCGAATTCCCAACCCGTCTCTTCGAGCATCTCGCGTCGAATGGCATCCTGAAAATTTTCCGACTCTTCGAGATGCCCGGCAGGATTATTGATGACAAGCTGACCGCGGACGCGCTCTTCGACCACCAGGAAGCGGCCTTCCTGTTCCGCGATAGCGGCGACGGTGACATGAGGTTTCCAGACCATGTGCCACTTTACCGCGTTGCGCAAGTCATGGGGAGTACATCAAGCCTTAAAGCCCCAAACGGCGAAATTCCTGTTCAGGCTCTGCCTGTGACCATATTTCAGCGAATCGTTTCAGGTGTATACGGGCTTCAAACGCGTTATCGGTATCTGCAAAGCCCTCATAACGACTCGCCAGTGGTCGATAAAGGACGCCGACCTCATCGGTTACCAGGAAGGTATCCGATAGACTTGCATGATTGGGGCCGGGGCGCCTGAATTCCATGAAACTGGGCAACCGACGCGCCAACGCCACCAGCCGATGACCTTCGCGTATCGCAGTCGATGGGTCGATGACCACGATGCGGATATGGGTGAAACGGCTGCGCAAAGCCAGGCGCTGCAGTGCAGTCGCAAACTCCACAGTGCCGAAGATGGCCGGTTCCAGATCGCGGGTGAACAGGGCCAGAGTGCGATGTGTGGCCTTGATCAGTTCCAGCGCTGCATCACGGCAGTCACTTGCGCTTACCAGCTCGAGTCGGGTTTTGCTTGCATCATTCATGTCATACGGTATGTCATATGACGATGCGTCAGGTTCGCATCCATGAACTTCGCATCGAGTGTCGCGAATCCATCTCGTGAATAAAACCGATGGCGTGCGTCTGGGCTTGCAGGGGTACTTCGTTGAGATCGGATAAACGGGTTTCGAAGCTCTGCACCTTCACCCAATCCGCACCGTACCTGAATTGTAGAGCTCAGTGAAGAGCTGCAGGGCAGATACATCCTGCCGAAACTTCCTGAGCAACGGCTGTGGATAATCACGCTCACGACAGAGTAGCTGTACCAATGGCAGTAATCTGGCAGGCAGGATATGACAATGGCCATCCACAAACAGTCGGAGCGTTTTGCCGGAGCCTGGCATCCAGGACAAATTTGCAGCAGGGACCCGGGTGAGGCCACGTTTGCCCAGCGATTCCTTGAGCTGTTTCACGCCAAGTTTCCGACGGGGTGGATTGGCGCGCAGCCAGGGTTTGGGTTCGGTGACAAAACTTCCTAACCAGGTATCCAGCTGTTCCGCATCGAGAGCCAGCAACGTTCGCATTCGCTGCCGCAGACGGCGACGCACAGTTTCCGGGATCAGACCGGGATCGTTGCTGCTATCACGCATATCCGGGTCGGCATAGCGTGTGGTCTTGTCGGTATTTTCGATCAGCAGACCTGCGAGATCTGCCAGCATCTCGGCATCGGATGGAATCCGGAATCCGATGGAGAATGTCAGGCAATCTCCGACCGCGACCCCGTCATGTGCTACCCCAGGCGGAAGGTAAAGCATGTCGCCGGGACCCAGCAGCCACTCTTGTTGCGGCTGAAAATCGCGTATCTGTTTCAGCTCCGATTCACCTAGTGCTGCATCGGCGTGCGATTCCGTGCTAATCGACCAGCGCCTGAACCCCTGGGCCTGCAGCAGGAAGACATCGTAGGCATCGACGTGCGGCCCGACCCCGCCACCATCGGTGGCATAGCTGACCATGAGATCATCGATACGCCAGTTGGGCACGAAACGGAACTGATCCAACAGCTGCGCAAGCTCAGGCACATATTTGTCAGTGTCCTGTACCAGCAGGGTCCATTCACGTGCGGGCAGGGCAGTGAAATCACGCTCGGTGAATGGCGCATGCCTCACCGACCAACCGGGTTTGCGCCGCAATTTTTGCACGATGCGAGCTTCCACCTCTGCTTCGCAGGCAAGTCCAGCGAGTTCCTCGGGACTTATCGGCGAGACCAGATCAGGTATCGCACCACGGATCAGGCAAGGTGATTTCTGCCAGTAACGTTTGAGGAAGGTTTGCGGATCAAGTCCGCCCAGCAGCGTTGCCGACATCATGCGGATCAGATATCGCGGGCGAGCTGTGCTGCAAGGCCGGTGTAGCTGGCCGGCGTCATCGCCAGCAGTCGTGCCTTGTCGTCGTTGGGAATATCGAGTTCGCGAATGAATGCACGCAGATTTTCTGCATCCATGCGACGGCCACGCGTCAGGGTTTTGAGTTTCTCGTACGGTTGCTCGATTCCGTGACGTCGCATCACGGTCTGGATCGCTTCTGCCAGTACTTCCCAGTTGGCGTCCAGGTCTGCAGCCATGCGCTCCGTGTCGGCTTCGAGTTTACTCAAGCCTTTCAGGAACGATTCATAGGCGAGCACGCTGTGCCCGATACCGACACCGATATTGCGCAGCACAGTGGAATCGGTCAGATCGCGTTGCCAGCGTGACTGCGGCAGTTTCTCCGCGAAGTGGCGCAGCATCGCATTGGCCAGCCCCAGGTTGCCCTCGGCATTCTCGAAGTCGATCGGGTTGATCTTGTGCGGCATGGTCGAGGAACCGACTTCGCCGGCGATCAGTTTCTGTTTGAAATACCCCAGCGAGATGTAGCCCCAGATGTCACGGCACAAGTCCAGCAATATGGTGTTGAAGCGCGCCAATGCATCGAAGTATTCAGCCATGTAATCATGCGGTTCGATCTGGATGGTGAACGGTGCCCAGTCCAATCCCAATCCCTCGACGAAACTGCGGCTTACAGATTGCCAGTCCACGTCGGGATATGCAGCGAGATGGGCATTGTAATTGCCGACCGCACCATTCATCTTGCCGAGAATGCTGATTTCGGCAAGCTGCTCTTGTTGGCGCCGGAGGCGAAACACCAGATTGGCCATTTCCTTGCCGAGTGTGGTGGGCGAGGCCGGTTGGCCGTGGGTACGCGACAACATCGGAATCTCGGCATAACGATGCGCGAGCCCGCGCAGACGCTCCACGACGCGATCCATCATGCTGAGCAGATGATTGGCACGCGCTTCGTGCAGCATCAGTGCATAAGACAGGTTATTGATGTCTTCAGAAGTACAGGCGAAGTGCAGGAATTCACTGATTGCCGCCAATTCCGCGTCCTCTGCCACTCGTTCCTTCAGGTAATACTCGATTGCTTTTACGTCGTGATTGGTGGTGCTTTCGATTTCCTTGATGCGGCGCGCGGCTTCCAGATCGAAACCCTCTGCCAGATCATCCAGAAGCTGGCGGGCGGCCGCATTCAGCACGGGCACTTCCGGCACTCCGGGAGCATCGGCCAGGGCCTGCAGCCACCGCACTTCCACCTTGACGCGCTGTCGCATCAGTCCGTATTCGCTGAACAGGTCCCGCAGCATGTCGACTTTCGCTGCATAGCGTCCGTCGAGTGGAGAAAGGGCAGTCAGCGGCGACAGTTCCATGGGCTTCCCGTGCAAAGAATGGCGTGTTTGGCGGATAATACCGGCCAGCCCGTGCGACACCTAATAGCGGCAAGCTGGTGACGGTAATTATACCTTTCAATCATGGCCTTAGCCTTTCATATTGAACCTTTTTCCAGGAGACCTAGATGTCCGAGAAAGCCTTCCGTGTCGAGCATGACAGCATGGGTGAATTGAAAGTACCCGCGGATGCCATGTGGGGCGCCCAGACCCAGCGCGCGGTCCAGAATTTCCCCATCAGCGGCCTGACCATGCCGCGTGCGTTCATTCGTGCCCTGGGGTTGATCAAGGCCTCAGCGGCGACAGTGAACCAGGATCTGGGCATGCTCGATACAGCGCGAGCCAAGGCTATCGAAGCCGCCGCGCTGGCGGTGGCAGAGGGCAAACACGACCGGGAATTTCCGATCGATGTGTTCCAGACCGGCTCCGGTACCAGCAGTAACATGAACGCCAATGAGGTCATCGCGCACCTGGCGTCAGCGAAAGGCCCGGATAAGGTCCACCCAAACGACCATGTGAACATGGGCCAGAGCAGTAACGATTCCATCCCCACCGCCATACACGTCTCGGCGGCGCTGGAGGTCAAGGAAAAACTGCTCCCGGCACTGGATCACCTGGCCACAGTCATCGAGGCCAAGTCGCGTGAAACCAGCCAAGTCATCAAAACCGGCCGCACCCATCTGATGGATGCCATGCCGGTAAGCCTTGGCCAGGAACTGTCCGGATGGGCGGCCCAGGTCCGCAACGGTATCGCCCGCATCGAAGCCGTATCGCCCCGGCTGCATGCGCTGGCACAGGGCGGTACTGCCGTCGGCACCGGTATCAACACGCACCCTGAATTCGGCCAGCGGATCGCGACTGAACTGGGCAAGCGCACCGGCATTTCTTTCAAGACCAGCGACAATTATTTCGAGTCCCTGAGTGCGCAGGATACGGCAGTCGAACTGTCCGGCCAGCTCAAAACTGTGGCGGTGAGCCTGACCAAGATTGCCAACGATCTGCGCTGGATGAACAGTGGCCCGCTGGCAGGCCTGAGCGAGATTGCACTGCCGGCCCTGCAGCCCGGCTCCAGCATCATGCCCGGCAAGGTCAACCCGGTGATTCCGGAAGCGACGGTCATGGTCACGGCTCAGGTCATCGGCAACGACGCCGCCATCACCCTGGGCGGACAGGTGGGCAATTTCCAGCTCAATGTGATGCTGCCGATGATCGCTTACAACCTGCTGCAGAGCATCGAATTGCTGGCCAATGTCGCACCCCTGCTGGCGGACAGCGCTATCAAGGGTTTCAGCGTCAACCAGGCACAACTACAACAGGCGCTGGACAAGAATCCGATCCTGGTCACGGCCTTGAACATGGTCATCGGTTACGAGAAAGGCGCGGCCATCGCCAAACGGGCTTACAAGGAACGTCGCCCGATCCTGGAAGTAGCCAGGGAGATGACTGATCTGTCTGAAGCGCGTCTGAAAGAGCTGTTGAATCCGGCAGAACTCACCAAGGGCGGAATTAAAGAATAATATTACAAATAGTTCTTAACTAATTGATAAATAAAATAATGAATGGCCAGAATAGCCAATTAAGCCAGGTTATTCGGCAGCACCTTGCCGGTACGCAGCCGCCGCTGGATTTCACTCCGCGCCGCGCCTATGGAGATTTGCCACCTGGCATGCTGCCGAAACAACCCTGGAAGCCGGCTTCAGTATTGGTACCTCTGGTCGAGCGTACTTCAGGACATACGATCCTGCTGACACGCCGTACCGAACGCCTGCATGCTCATGCTGGCCAGGTCAGCTTTCCAGGCGGCAGTGCCGAGGATGACGATCAGGATCCGATCCAGACCGCCTTGCGCGAAACCGAGGAAGAGACCGGTCTGCCACGTCATTGCATAGATATCGTCGGTTATCTCGATGGCTATCTGACCATCACCGGCTATGCCGTCACTCCGGTAGTAGGTCTTATCCAACCCGGCTTCGAGCTCAGGCCCGATCCGCTGGAAGTCGCGGAAATCTTCGAAGTGCCGCTGCTCTGGCTGCGTGACCCCGAAAACAGACAAGTCCATCGCCGACAACTGGCCGGTCATGATGTCGGTTACTACCAGTTTGACTATGATGGCCACACCATCTGGGGCGCGACTGCTGCCATGCTGGTGGGCTTGGTCGGCAAACTGGAGCAATGGACCCGGACATGAACGAGCTGCAACGTTTGCTGGAGATCATGGCGCAGTTGCGCGATCCGGAACATGGCTGTCCTTGGGACCGACAACAGACATTTCGCAGTATCGCACCCTATACCGTTGAAGAAGCCTACGAAGTTGCGGATGCGATCGAACACGGCGATATGGATGCGCTACGGGAAGAGCTGGGCGATCTGTTGTTGCAGACGGTGTTCCATGCCCGCATGGCAGAAGAGCAGGGACATTTCGACTTTGCGGATATCGCACGCGGCATCAATACCAAACTGGTAGAACGTCATCCACATGTATTCGGCGATGTCCGCTTTGCCGATGCCGAGGCACAGAAGCAGGATTGGGAATCACGCAAAAGGGCGGAACGCGAGCGCAAGCATGGTACCCAGGGCACACTGCACGGCATTCCGCTGGGTTTGCCGGCATTGACACGAGCCGTAAAACTGCAGAAACGCGCCGCGCATGTCGGCTTTGACTGGCCGGACATGCAACCGGTGTTCGCCAAGATTCGCGAGGAGTTGCTGGAATTGCAGCACGAGATCGAAGTAGAAGCGAGTCAGGAACGGGTTCTAGATGAGTTAGGCGATGTGCTGTTCGCAGTCGCCAATCTGGCGCGCAAGCTCGGTATTGATCCCGAACAGGCGCTACGCGGCACCAACAACAAATTTGAACGACGCTTCCAGCGAGTCGAAGCAGGCTTGGCGGAACAGGACAAGCGGCCGGAACAGGCAACCCTGGAGGAGATGGACGGTATCTGGGAGCAGGCAAAACGTGAAGGACTCTGAGCATACATCTGCACAGAATGCAGTCTGGTGGGGCGAGTTCGCCCTGCCGTTACAGACCATGGGACGTTGGCACATCGGTCCACTGGAACTCTGGGCGCAACACCTTGCTGGTGAGTGGCGTCTGGCGTGGCGATCAGGTGAAGAACTGATGCAGCCGGTGGCGAGTGTGGAATTGGGTCTGCCTATCCGGCAGCCCGAATCCGACATGCGGCTTTGCCGTTTCAGTTTTCGCGAAACAGGCAAACCCCTGCGTCTGGTGCCGGTACTCGCTGATCGCCCCGTAGTGGTGCGCCCGGAGATGCCGCTGTTCATCCCCAGCGGTGAGGAAGTCATCCTGTTTGTCAGCACGACGCTTTGGGTCTCGGTCTATGCCGGCCAACACTCGCCGATGCTGGTCGAGATGCCAACCTTGCGTCCCTCCGATACCTGGTTCGGACCCAACACGCGACAGGGTGAATTGTGTTACGCGAGTCGGACGCTGGCTCATACCCGGGTGGAGGATGTTATCCCGCGTCCACATCGTGCCATCACGCCGGTGCAGATACGCAACCATGGCCATGAACCGCTATTGCTGGAACGTTTGAGCGTACCTGTACCGCTGCTGACTTTGTATGAAAACCAGGCCGGCGGTTTCTGGACTCAATCGGTATTGCTCGAACGTTCCGGGCGCGAAGGTCACGCACGCCTGCAGCTCGGAGACACTCGACTGCCGGGTGGCATGGACGTTCGACAAATCGGTGTGCCACGCCAGCTCGATGATGACATCAGCATGTTTCGTGCACTCAGCCGTTTCTTTGGTTAACTGCCATGCACCATACCTTCAGCCATTTTTACGATGCCATACTCAGCGCCACGACGCTGGCATGGGGCCGTGCCATCCTCATCGTGGTGATGGGTTTTCTGATTGCGCAGTTGATGGGGCGTGTCATCGGCCGCCTGGCTGTGAACCATATGGATGTGCATCGCGGGATGCTGGCCAGGCGCCTGGTGTTCTATGGTCTGTTCCTCGTTGCGGTATTGCTTGCCTTGCGTCAGGTCAGCCACGACATCAGCAATATCTTTCTCGGTGCTGCGGGTATCCTCACGGTCGCAGTCGGTTTTGCCTCCCAGACCTCTGCTTCCAACCTGATAAGTGGTCTGTTCCTGATCGGTGAGAAATCCTTCGCCATCGGCGACACCATCTCCATCGGCACCACCAGCGGCGAAGTCCTGTCTATCGATCTGCTCTCGGTCAAATTGCGGACCTTCGATAATCTGCTGGTGCGGGTGCCGAATGAAAGCCTGGTCAAATCGGAGATTACCAATCTGACACGGTTCCCGATCCGCCGTATAGACATGCAGATAAGCGTGGGAGAAAAGGAAGATATCGGACACGTGCGAGAGGTGCTGATGGAAGTCGCAGATCGCAACCCTACGGCACTCATCGAGCCGCGCCCGGAAGCCCGGTTCAGTGCCTTCGGCGAGAGCTCTTTTGACTTGCAGTTCTGCGTCTGGACCAAGCGGGAGAATTATCTGGCTACCCGCAATAGCCTGGCCGAGGATGTGATCAAGGCCTTCCGTCAGCATGACATCGAGTTGCCCTATCCTTACCGGGCCCTCACCACGGGCAGTCGCAGTGAGCCGTTTCCAATAAGGGTAGTCCGTGACGAGGAGGGCAGTACCCGGAAATGATGCTACAGGCCCATGAAAAGGCGGCAAATTTCCCAACCCTGTGTTATCTTTAAAACAGGCTTAAGTAAAATCACCCAATCTCAATCGTGGAGAGAGATCGGGAATGGGGGCGCCGGGACGCGCTGAATAATCGCCAGGAGTTGTTTATGACTCAGAAAATCGGCTTAGTCGTTGATTCCACCTGCGATCTGCCGCGTTCGTTCATTGAGCAGCATGGCATCGAGATCATGCCCATAAACATGCATCTCGGCACCATGTTGAGAAAAGACACCCGCGATCCAGAAGAAACCATGGACACGTACCGGCGCTATGTCGGACAGAAGGATATAGAAATATCCACCGCGCCGATGTCCGTGAAAGCCATCAAGGATTGGTTCCTGGACCAGTTGGTACTGAAGTATGAGCGGGTGCTGGTAATCACCGCTTCAAGTACCCGTAGTGCGACATTCGAGAACGCCAGCAAGGCATCGTTCATGATCCTGTCCAGTTACAAGGAACACCGCAAGGCTGCAGGACTTGATGAACAGTTCGCAATGCGGGTACTGGACAGCAAGACGCTGTTTACCGGTCTGGCTGTGACGCTCTATGAAGCGGCGAGGGTGCTGAAGACCCAGGAAGATATCACTTTCGACAGATTGCGTCAGCACATCGAGAATTTCTCACAAAATGTCCACGGCTACCTTATTCCACAGGATCTGTATTTTCTGCGTTCACGCGGCAGCCAGAAAGGCGACAAAAGCGTAGGCTGGCTGAGTTATCAGATGGGCGGCATGCTGGATGTGAAACCGATCATCGAAGCGTACCGCGGTGAAACCGATGCGGTAGCCAAAGTCCGCGGTTTCGATAACGCGGTAAAGAAACTCTTCGAGATGGCTACCGAAGCCATCGGCGCAGGTTTGCAAACCAAGGTCATCTGCATGAGTTATGGGGGTAACCCGGAAGAGGTGAAGAATTTCCCGGGTTATGCAGAATTCATGCGTGCTGCACAAGCCAACAAGGTGGATGTGCTGTTGTCGATTATGAGTACCTCGGGCGGTATCCATGTCGGGCCCGGCGCATTCAGTCTGGCCTACGCAACGAAATAACCAATCTCTATCCGAAAACAACGAGGGCCGCAAAAGCGGCCCTCGTTGCTGGTGTGATAAACAGGATTACTTTTTCAATTTGGTCAGCAACGGCTCGATCAAATCCATCGGCAGAGGGAACACGATGGTGTTGGTCCTGTCGCCGGCAACTTCGACCAGCGTTTGCAGATAACGCAACTGAATGGCTTGTGGCTGCTGCACCAGAGTTTGCGCAGCTTCCATGAGTTTTTGCGAAGCCTGCAGCTCGCCCTCGGCATTGATCACCTTGGCACGACGTTGACGTTCTGCCTCCGCCTGCTTGGCGATCGCGCGGATCATGCCCTCGTCCAGATCCACCTGTTTGATCTCGACGTTGGAGACTTTCACGCCCCAGATATCGGTATGCTTATCCAGGATAAGCTGTATGTCGGCATTGAGTTTGTCGCGTGCAGCCAGCATGTCATCGAGTTCATGCTGACCGAGCACCGAGCGCAGCGTGGTCTGGGCGAGCTGGCTGGTGGCCTCGCGCGCGTCCACGACCTGGATCACGGCCTTTTCGGGGTCGATCACGCGGAACAGGATCACCGCGTCCACCTTGACCGGCACGTTGTCGCGCGAAATCACGTCCTGCGGCGGTACCGGCATCACGATCGTGCGCAGGTCGATGCGCACCATTTGCTGCATGATCGGGATCAGGATGATGATGCCGGGACCCTTGACCGCCTGGAAGTGGCCGAACAGGAACACCACGCCGCGATCGTATTCGCGCAGCACCTTGATCGAGGACAGCAGGATGATCAGCACGATGATGACGATCACCACGATTACCGGATAAATGGTCACGAGGCTACCTCCTTGGGAATGGTCACGGGTTTCACGTCCAGAATGAGGCCGTGCATGGCGACTACGGCGACGCTCTGGCCACGTTTCAGGGGCGCATCCGATCGGGCTTGCCAGCGCTCGCCGTGCACGTGCACCGCGCCGCGGCCTTCGAAATCGGCAACCACCTCGCCGATCGCGCCGATCATCTCTTCGCGTCCGCTGACGACCGGGCGGTGGTGCGAGCGCAGCGCCATCCACACGATGCCGGCCAGGATGCCGGCGGCCGCGATCGCAATGCCGACCACCACCGGCACCGCGATGCCATAGCCGGGTACGCCTGTGTGCATGAGGATCACCGAACCGATCACGAACGAAATCACGCCACCGGTGCCGAGTACGCCATAGGCGGGCACGAAGGCTTCCGAAATGATCAGGATTACCCCGAGCAGCATCAACCCCAGTCCCACGAAGTTTACCGGCAGCAACTGGAAAGCGTACAGCGCCAGCAGCAGGCAGATTGCGCCGACGACGCCGGGCAGCACGCCGCCCGGGTGCAAGCCTTCGATCACGAGTCCGCCGATGCCGATCAGCAGCAGGATGTAGGCGATCTCAGGGTTGGCGATCACGCCGAGGAACCGGCTGCGCAAGCCCGGCGTGATGGTCTCCACCGCCGCGCCGCGGGTGTGCAGCACGCGCACGCCGTCCACCGTTTCCACCTTGCGGCCGTCGACATCGGTCAGCAGTTGCGGGAGGTTCGGCGCGATCAAATCGACCACGTGCAGCTTCAGCGCCTCGCTGTCCGAGACGCTGACCGCATCGCGCACCGCTTTCTCGGCCCAGTCGGCGTTGCGGCCTCGCCGTTCGGCGAGCGCGCGGATGTAGGCGACCGCGTCGTTGGTCACCTTGCGCATTTCAGTCGATTCACCGGCGGCCGGCTTGCCGCTCGATGACGACGACGGCGGCGTGCCGCCGCCACCGGTCAGCGAGACAGGCGAAGCCGCACCGATGTTGGTCGCCGGCGCCATCGCCGCGACGTGGCAGGCGTACATGATGTAGGTGCCGGCGCTGGCGGCGCGTGCGCCAGAGGGGGCAACGTAGCCGATCACGGGCACCGGTGACGCCAGAATTGCCTTGATGATGTCGCGCATCGAGCTGGAAAGGCCGCCGGGGGTGTCGAGTTCCAGCACGATCGCGGCGGCGTGTCGATGGTCGGCTTCGCCGATGCCATGCACCACGTACGCAGCGCTCGCCGGACTGATGGCGCCATCGACCCGCAGCAGCACCACCTCCGGATGCGCCGACGGTTTCGCCGGGGCAGCCGCCGTCGCTGCGATTGCGGTCGCCAGCGCCAGCAGCACCCAAAGTGCCCATGTCCCCGCCCGCCATGTGCTCATGCCGCCATCAGACCATTACCCGCCGCGCTTGGCAAACCCCATCGTCGCGGTGAGGCCGCGTGCGCGGGTGCTGGAGCCGGCGACGGGTTTCGCCGAGGCGACGGGCTGAGGTGGCCAACGGCATTGACCGGCGGATCAAACGCTCGACGATGCAACCGTGAAGCTTTCGCCGCAGCCGCACTCCCCCGTCGCATTGGGGTTGTGGAATACGAACGCGGCGTTCAGTCCTTCGCGGGCGTAGTCGATGCGGGTGCCGTCCACGAACGGCAGCGCCTTGGCATCCACCACCACCTTGACGCCTTCGAGGTCGAAGACCGTGTCTTCGGCCGTCACGTCCTTCGCCAGTTCGACCGTGTAGCCGAAGCCCGAGCATCCGGTGCGCTTGATGCCGAAACGCACGCCGGGCGCAGCCGGATTCTTCGCGAGGAAATCGCGCATGCGCGCGGCGGCGGATGGGGTGAGTTCGATGGACATGGTTCTCGGGGATTGGGGAGCGGGAACGGGGAACGGGAGACGGG
>JBOIBL010000120.1:0-2544 GCA_050739495.1 Gammaproteobacteria bacterium
GTATATGCGTACTCCCGATGAGCACACAAAATTGGCAAGAGTAGCACTTGAGTTTATGCCTGACCTCGATTCTGCTTTTGATTTGAATGTTGCAAAGGCTCGTGTGAATCTTCCTGCTGATCTGAAACAGCAGCTCAAAGTTCATGTTGAGCAATTAACGAAACAGGCAAGAAAGGCCTACACGCCGCCCTCATCACCAAGCATTACAAGTTCGAATGCTATATCTAGTCGCACGGTAAAGTTTCATGCAGGCGATAATCCAGCGTCTCCGCCGACTAATGATCCTGTTATTTCACACTCACGTGCGAACGGTTCGGTAGGACGAGCACTTGAAAGTGCGGCTAAGAAAGTAGGTGAAGAAAAGGCTCTTAATCGGATCAGACAAAAACTTAAGGAGCAGTATCCGAAAACTGCGAAGGACATAGGATGGTGACCATGATCGAGAATTATATACGCGCTGTGCGCAGCCTGATCGATACCCTTGGTGTCACGCTCGATGATGCCATGGAAATGTCTCGAGTGCCGGTCGATCTACGGGATGCGGTGCGTGTCCGATATGAAGAAGAAACGGCATTACCGATTAAGCGTGCAAATGTTCTTTCTGCACAGGGCGGGCCACGGGAATGGTTCCAAAATTGGGACCCATCGACAGGCTATTACTGGCGACGTCAGCGCGCTTACCTAATTGATCGAATCGGCTGGAATCAGGCCGCAGTCGGTGCATTGGACGATGCAACAGATAGAATTCTCTCGCATTTGGAGGACCCACGCCCACAGGGGCCAGCGCAGTTTGATGTGCGTGGTTTGGTCATGGGCTATTTACAGAGTGGAAAGACAGCTAACTTCTGCGCTCTTTCAGCAAAAGCTGCAGATGCTGGGTACAAACTGATCATCATTCTCTCAGGTATCCATAACTCTCTCCGGCTTCAGACGCAGAGACGGATAAATCGTGCGTTAGGTCTTGACCCAACAGGTGTTCCCGAGCCTGAACCAGGTAGAAGGTGGATAGGGCTTACCACTCCAACGCTGCACGGTGATTTTCGTCCCGGCACATTTGATGCCAATGTTTTGCAGGGCAATGAACATGTCCTTATGGTATGCAAGAAGAATGCTTCAGTGCTTCGACGACTAACTCGATGGATTGAGAACCGAGCGCCCTCTACACTGCCTGTATTAATAATTGACGACGAAGCGGATCAAGCATCGATCAACACAGGCGGGGATCGAGGTCCTATACAGGAAGAAAGTGATTTGGGGCCTGATGATCTTGGGGATGCAACTACCGAAGAGGAACTGAATCCGTCGGTAATTAACGGTCTGATCAGGTCTCTAGTTCGATCATTCAACCGCGTATCCTACGTAGCTTACACAGCTACACCATTTGCAAACGTACTTATAAATCACCTGGCGATAGATCGCGAAGTCTTTCAGGACCTTTATCCACGTGACTTCATCGTTGCGCTTCCAATGCCCAACAATTATACGGGGGCTGAACGTCTTTTTGGGCGCGACGCACTTCCAGGAGAACACGATGGCCAGCCAGGGTTAGACGTTATTGATTTTGTGCCAGAACATGAATCAGATATTCTAGTACCACGAGGTGAGGAGGTTGACCTATATGATCCAGTGATTACGCCATCTTTACATGCCGCGATTCTGGATTTTGTCCTTGCAGCAGCTGCAAGGATACGCCGGTCGGGTGACAATATCCCTGCAACTATGCTTATTCATACTCATCACCGGAAGCACGTGCAAAACTTGCTTGGGAGAAGATTGCGTGAATACGTATCTGAAATAAGGCAGATGTGGCGATATGATCGAGAGTCAATTCTGCCAGAATTGCGAGCGCGCTGGAATGAGAGTTTCCGACCGGTAACTGCATCTATTGATATCAATCAGGATGTAAGTTTTGATGCAATCGAAGAAAGTCTTGATCGTCTGTTCCGTGATCCGCTTCCAGTGCTAGTTCTTAATTCTGATTCCACTGACGAGCTTGATTATGACGCTGATCCTTCCTTGAAAGCCATCATTGTCGGAGGTAATAGATTGTCGCGTGGGTTGACCCTTGAGGGTTTATTGGTCAGCTACTATATACGCCGCACCGAATACTTCGATACGCTGATGCAAATGGGCCGATGGTTTGGCTTCCGAGAAAACTATGTTGATCTCACTCGCATATGGACTACTGATCAATTAGCTGGATGGTTCCGGGATTTGGCGCTTGCCGAAGAAGAATTGAGGCGTGAGATATCCAGGTATGAAAGAGAGAACCTGACGCCACTTGATTTCGGCCCACGCATTCGTAGCCATCCGGCGATGATGGTTACAGCTAGAAACAAAATGGGTAGTGCGCGTTCGGTTAGCCAGAATTATTCCGGTTATCTTCTACAGACTACTGCCTTTAGGCTCAATGACCGAGGATGGTTGGAGTCAAACCTCGGTGCAGTTCGCCAGCTTATCGCTGAACTCGGCGAGCCGATAAATAATGACAACGCATCTCAACCTACATGGATGAATGTGCCATGGCAAACAATAGATAATTTC
>JBOIBL010000121.1:0-17364 GCA_050739495.1 Gammaproteobacteria bacterium
GGTGTTGTACGGTGCGGGGAACGTGAACGCGCCGCGTGAGGGTATGAAGCCCGCGATCTGCGACGGCGTCAGCAACGGACGCGCCACACCGGCGTCGTCGTTCTCGAGAAATCCACCGGGAGCCTGCGCAAAACTTGTCTGCGCGGCGATGAAGAACGTTATTCCCAGTGCGAAGAGTGTAAAAAGTCGTGTCGCCTTAGGAAGCGAAGGAAGCTGCATTGACATGCGCTTTAAACCTCAGAATAGCTGTGTTCGAATGCTCGTGAGAGCGCCTGCCGATATGTGTAGCGAGGAAACTGCAAGAGCATCCTTCGGAAGCAGCAGCACCGGTGACTCGAGAGAGTGCGGGGGGCAGCCAAACCTGTTGTGACGCGAATCAGGTATTTATCCTAAGCGCCTTACCTATCGGTGACGCCATATATACCCCAGGTATGTAACGGATTTTTAAACTTTCGCCCTATATTTCGTAAACAAACAATAAATTGTGACCGGTATCTCAAAACCCGTATTTCACGCGCGGGCAACCGGGAAGGAGGGATTCAAGGCAGAGTTGGGTGACGGAGGAGAATACGATTCTTGGCGGGTTGTATTCAATCAATGGGCATAATTGAAAAAGGCGGTACGTTTCTGTACCGCCTTATCAGCAAAGGTATGAGCGAGAGGGTGAAACGGACGGATGAACCAAGTACATTATGCCCCCATATCACAGGTGCTCGGTTTACCGTAAAGTAACACGAGGCTGCCCAAGGCTCCATAATGCAGGCTTTTTCCGTTTTGATAATGCGGGAATAACCTGATGTACCATCCTGACGCTTCGCCTTAGCATTCAAAAACACATCAATATTATTCTGCGCCGCTTTTATCATGTTGGTACAAAAAACATCGTCGGCACAAAAACTCACAGAGCGAACTTACTGGGATACAGTCTATCGCGGCTCTGATGGTCATCCTGAAATCGCATCAGCCGGTTCGGATGTCTCAATTGGCAAGCGTCTGAAAACCGGAATCAAGGGCATTCTTGGCCCGAGGTTTACACAAGCACTAGGTAACTACGACGACTACCTCCTGTGGGACGTTATCCTGCCGCGATTTCTGGAGAACCGCACCGGGCAGTCTGTCGTTGAAATTGGTAGCGCGCCCGGTGATTTTCTCGTCGCACTCCACCAGCGCTTCGGCCTCGTCCCCTACGGCATTGAATATTCGCCCATTGGTGCCGACCTTAATCGTCGCACCTTCACCGAAGCCGGCCTGAACCCGAATCACGTCGTCGAGGCAGATGTTCTGGCACCGGACACGTGCACAAAATACCAGGAATTTTTCGATGTCGTCGTTTCGCGAGGGTTTATCGAACACTTCACCGACCCCGCAGATGTCATTGCCAGGCATCTCGATCTTCTGAAACCCGGTGGGTTGTTGATCGTCGGTATTCCCAACCTCCGTGGCCTGAATTATCTTTTGTCCTCGATATTCGACCGCCATGTGGTCGCCATGCACAACCTGACCATCATGACCCGCGATCACCTCGCGGCACTCTTTCCCGATAATCTCGTCATGCCGGCCTTTTGCAACTACTACGGTACATTCAACGTTCGCCTCATCAGTGCCAGACCAACTTCGCCCTTGCGCGTGGTTCTTACGCTCTGTCACAAGGTCCAACCGGTGCTCAATCTGACGTTTCGGTGCCTCTTCGGGCGCCATGGCGCTGAGAGCCGCTGGTTTAGCTCGAACTTACTATTCATCGGAATCAAGCAATGATTTACGTTCGATAGTCGCCTCGGTTTCCGCTGTGCACTGCTGCGGAGGATTTCACAGGAAACCGGATTTTTCCGTGCGGATATTGTTCATCGTACTCTGTAGCTTCGCTGTCACCGCGTTCTTAAACGACTCTGCGGTGCGAGAGGGCGGTGTATACAAAGCCGATACGTCGTTTGTTTCCGGTGATCTTTTCCGCATTACAGTGCAGTCAGGCACGATTACGTATTCGAAGAAGAGCATTGCATTCTATTCGCATTCCGTTGCCATTCCAAATTCTGAATTGTTTGTTTGCGCGATCTTGCAATCACTGAATTCCACTGTGACGAATGCGATGGTATCAGGTGCATCGTAGTGCATGATCTCGAATAGACTGGGTTTAATTTGCTTGCTAAGGAAACGCTTTCGCTCAAGGCAGGATGCGGCGGGTCAGCACAGGCATAGCATTTCCAGAACCGAAGATTCGCATCAGGAAGGGGGCTATATGGACTCTTGTCAATAAGGTAGGCGGTAAGCACGGATTGCTCAGGGTGTTATCAGATGCTGGCGGATTGCATAGAGGATCAGTCCGGCCGTGCGATGGATGTTGAGCTTGCGCATGATGCTGCTACGGTGAGATTCGATGGTTTTTCTGCTCACACCGAGTGCAACTCCGATTGCCTTGTTAGTGTGCCCTGACGCAAGCATAATCAAAACTTGATGTTCACGGTTGCTAAGCATATCGACGTGATGAGACTTTCCATTCGTATCGGTATCAATTGCACCTGGAGGTATAGAAGCACTGAAGTGAATGTCACCGTTGGCAACTTCCGAAATTGTTTTTACAAGTTCATCTGTATTCTGTGACTTGTATAAATATCCACGTATACCGACACGCAACGCTTCTACAGCATCGACTTCGTCTTCATGTGTCACCAACAGAATGATTTGCGTCTGCTTGGAATGTTTTTGTATTTCACGCGCCGCATCGATCCCTGTCATGCCAGGCATACCGTAGTCCAATATCGCGATATCAGGATGCACGGATCTTGTCACGCGTATCGCTTCCGGTCCGTTTGCGGCCTCTGACACTACTGAATACCCGCCTTGTTCGAGCAGCAGACGAAGACCCTGACGAAATATCTCATGGTCATCGGCCAGCAATACCCGTATTGGATGTGCAGTATCTGGTCCTTCAAGTTGCGGGATTGGCCTCACGTAAGTTTACTTTGTTTTATAAATAGTATGTGTACAACAGACTGTATGCTGTCAGCAGGTAAGACGTAGATGCTGTCGTATAGAATAACTCCTGTCTGCAGCCGAATTCAGGCTTTGATGAAGCCATGGCGTACGGCATAACGTACCAGGCTGGCGGTCTCGTGAATTTCGAGTTTTTGCATGATTCGGGTACGATGAGAGTCGACGGTCTTGACGCTCAGACCCAGTACCTCGGCGCACTCCCTGGTTGTTTTGCCTTCGGCGATCAACTGCAACACCTGATGTTCACGATCAGTCAGTGGGTCGGAAGGCAGTTCGGACTTCTTCATGTAAGCATTGACTACTGCCCGCGAAATACGAGGACTTAGATATATGGAGCCGACCAGCATCTCACGAATGGCGCTTACAAGATCCGAGGCCGCCTGATCCTTCAGCACGTAACCTCGTATGCCGGCACGTAGTGCTTCAAGGACAAATGCTTCTTCCTGATACATGGTCAGCACGATTACCAGCGTATTGGGAGATTGGACGAGTATCTCGCGCGCCGCATTTATGCCATTCAATAGCGGCATGCCGATGTCGAGTACTGCTATGCCGGGTGTAAGTTGGGTTGCCAGGCGGACCGCTTCATGGCCATCGGATGCTTCCCCTACGACTTCAAAACCTTCACGTTCCAGCAGGGCCCTGAGGCCCTGCCGGAACATAGGATGGTCGTCGGCGAGCAGAATGCGCAGCATTCAGGTATTACCTGATGGGTTGATAACAATGCCTTTGCTAACACCCCGAATCAGCGTCTGAAATGACGTGACTGTAGATGACATATTCAGAATACAACCTCCGCTGTCATAAAGCGACTGACCGGCTGATGATCGCCAGTACCATGGCGCTGACATTAAAGCGATTTGCCGATTAGCGCACATGTCGTTATTACAACAGACAATATGCAGGAAAACCATTACGGGGAAAACCGAGAAAATACTGGTAAATGGTGGGGGTATGTACCTGAATCGGGTGGGGTGAGTTTGCGTAGTTGTTTCGGATATGAAGAGTGACCTAGGGGGCGCAGCTCAGGGGTGATGGCTCGAGCGCGACACGCGAAGCGCATGCCGAGTGTTGTGGGGGGCGGGCTGTTTTTCAAGAAACGACAGGGCGTCGGTGAGATCGATGGCAATATAAGCGTCTTCGATGTCGAAATCACGCAACGACATGGAAATAGCAACTTCCGGTTGAATTCCGGAAATGGCAATCCGGACTCCATAGAGTCGGAATATCTTGCAGAGACGGCTGAGTATCTGAATCGAGAACGAATCGATGACATCCAGGCCGGTAAGTTCAAGAACCGCCATGGTTGGCCGGCACCGGGTGATCCGCTTTGCTATCTTTACTCCAAGCGACGAGAGAGTGGTATCGATCAACGCCGAGTGAACAGACACAATCAGACAATTGCGTTCCACAAGAAAAAGACAGTGATCCTGATCTATGGCACACCTGTTTCTCGCTGGCACCTGACAAATATCAACACTGCGAGAGTTGTTACAGCATCGCTTGATTTCGAGACATATACAACCCAGAAATAGCCGGAATTCAGTGGTGGAGTTGTCAGGAGCAAAGTAAACTGCAGGTAAATATCGCTACTATCTGGTTACATGTAATTTATATTCATATAACCGTAACGCTTGAATCAAACCCGAATGAAACCCCGACGGATTGCGTAACGCACAAGATTGGCGGTTTCATGTATTTCCAGCTTCTGCATGATTCTGGTTCTATGTGAGTCTGCGGTCTTGACGCTTAACCCCAGAATGTTCGCAATCTGCTTGGTGGTTTTGCCTTCAGCCACGAGCTGTAGCACTTGGCGCTCACGATCTGTCAATGGGTCCGGAGGCAATTCGGACTTACCCATATAGGCGTCCACCACTGTCTTGGATATGCCCGGACTGAGATAAATCGCGCCGCGCATTACTTCGTGTATCGCGCTTAGCAGATCGGCCGTTGCCTGGGCTTTCAGAACGTAGCCGCGAATACCGGCGCGCAAGGCTTCCAGTACGTAGGCCTCTTCCTCGTACATAGTCAGCAATACCACGTGAGTATCAGGTGCGTGCCTGTGCATGCTGCGTGCTGCATCGATGCCGTTCAGCAGTGGCATGCTCAAGTCCACGACTGCAACGTTCGGATTCAGATGACGGGCCATATGCACAGCCTTGTGACCATCTTCTGCTTCAGCAATCACATCGAATCCATCGCGCTCCAATAATGCTTTGAGGCCCTGTCTGAACATTGGGTGATCATCGGCCAAGAGTATGGTATGCATAGCAGAATCACTCCCTTAGATAGGAATTGAAATTAGCAATTCCGTGCCGGATGCCGGTGCGGAGCTGACTGTGAATTGTCCGTGCAGACTGTTTATACGCTCTCGAATACCAAGCAGACCGAGCCCGCCGGTTGCGATATTGCCGGTGTCGGATGTGGGTACCCTGAATCCTATGCCATCGTCGGATATGCTCCAATGTACTGTACCATTCTCTTTCCAGACGCGGATCTCGACACTGGTGGCATGGGCATGGCGCGCAATGTTGCTGAGAGCCTCCTGTGTGGCGCGGTAAAGGGCGGTCTCGGTTGGCTGCTGGAGGCGGTAGCCACTCATGACACTGGTCTCCACATTTACCTTCAATCCTGTACGCTTCTGAAACCCTTGGGCGAGATATTCAAGCGCCGGCAGCAGGCCGAGTTGATCGAGTATGGGAGAGCGGAGTTCATGCGACAGCAACCTCAATTGCTCACGCATTTTGTCAAGATGGGATTTGAGCTGGTCTACGCGTTTACCTACAGAGGCAGGCGGAGATTCATGCTGTATCTCGGCGATCTCAAGATATGCCGTAGCTAATAACTGAGCAGTTTCATCGTGAAGCGCATGTGCTATCCGTTTGGCTTCTTCTTCCAGAATCTCGTTAAGACGCCGCAAGGCTGCATTCGATTCCTTGTTGCCGAGGTTGAACATCTCAAATGGCGACAGAGATTCCAGCAGAAAATGTCCTGTAGCTCGGAACTGATGACTCTGGTTGGCAGATGTACCGTTGATCAAATCAATACAGCTGGAATAATGAATATTAATCAGACCCAACAGGCCAATGCCAGAGGAAAGTGCTTCACGTCCGAGTTCGTAGGCCTGATGCAATGGCGCTTCTCCACCTTCCGCAAGGTATGTTTTCAGCGCTCGCCGATACTGTATGGGTAGATTGGATGACATATCATGCTACTTGTGTCAACCCATGTATCGTATGACCGTAACTAGGGCATCGTCTGTTTTCTTGTAGTAATGCGAACTTATGTATTGAGCTATATCCTCCACTGATCCGTCAACCTTCAGATTGTCGGAAAAATCCGTTTGTATTCCATCTGTGGCGAAGATCAACACATCGCCACGGCTGATCCGGGTTGTCGAGGTCAGTAACTTCGGCAAGTTCTGTCCAACCACGCCGGAGCGTAGCAGCAGGGTTTGTTGTGCGAAATCGGCATTTCGAGTCTTCAGCATCAGTCGGCCCTCGACATTACCGATCCCCAGCCATGTCATAGTGCCCTGTAAGCTATCGAGTTTCGCCAGATTCATCACTACGCCGCGCGTATTGCTCAAAGTTGCATGGCAGTATTCCGCCAGGCCAATCAGGTTGTATTGGTGCGCATGATGCTTGATGTTGGTGATGGCAAGTTTTGCCGCGACAGCTGCTTCGTGTCCATGTCCAAGCCCATCCACTATGGCTATGAGTACGCCATTCGATATCGGCATGATTATGTGTCGATCGCCAGATTCCTCCTGACCCGGCAGCGTGTATCCAGCTGAGGCATATTCGACAATGTTATCCATTACTGCAACCATTTTTTAACGGTGACGGTAGTCCCTTGCTTATTGCCGGTGTCAATATGAAATTCATCGACCATCCGCCGGACACCACAAAGTCCCAAACCGAGGCCGCCGGAGGTCGAATAACCACCCATGAGCGCTCTTTGTACATCCGGTATTCCGGGGCCACGATCCTGGCTTATTATTATGATTCCATGCTTGATATGGTTGGTGATGGGGTCCAGAATTATTTCGCCTGATTGAGCGTATAGCACGATATTGCGTGCCAGTTCGGAGATGATAGTTGCGATGAGCGTGGAGTCGGTTTCGCTAAAACCGATCGTCAACGCCATCTCGCGCCCATGCTGACGCGCAATGACAATGTCTTTCACAGCCTGTATCAGTATGGTGATACTGTTTTCCATCACTGTTGCCGTATCCTTCCCGGTAGAGGGAGGATTTCCGGTCTTGCGATTCATGAAGCACTCGTTGGGTTGATCACGGTGCGTTTTGGTCGGGCGTCGAGGTAAGCGAGACCCTCTTCAAGATCCAATGCCGTCGGTACGCCGGCGAGACTTAATCCGAGTTGTACCATGGAGAAAGCGACTTCTGGCTGGATGCCGACAATTACCGTATCTGCTCCGCGCAAGCGGATCATGTGCGCCATGTCCCGCAACGTACGTACCGAGAACGAGTCCATCACGTCCAGGCCTGTGACATCCAGTATTACGCCCATTGATCGGTAACGCCCGACCTGGGCGACCAATCTGTCGCGGAGGGTCACCAAATCCTCGTCGTTAAGAACCGCCTGAACAGAGGCGATGAGATAGTTCCTCTGTTTGAGTATAGGGATTTCCACGTGATGATCCCCTTAGTTGCTTTCTTTCTGTTCGACCAGAACTACTTTATAACCCAGTAATTTTTCAGCCTCCTCAATGCCACCTTGAAGATCGCCGACCGTCGCCATTTTTCCGAGATCGACGCCGATGGTGACCAGTGTCTGGGCAAGTTCCGGCGCCAGGCCGGTAGCGATGACGTCTGCGCCGACCAGGCGTGCAGCTTCGACGGTTTGTACCAAGTGATTGGCGACTGCTGCATCGACTGCAGGTACACCGGTCAAATCCATCACCACTACCTTTGCGCGGTTGACGCGTATGCCACGCAGTAACTGCTCTGTTAGTTGGCGGGCTCGTTGCGGGTCGAGCATGCCGATGATAGGCAGAATCAGCAGACGCTCCCGAACCGCCAGCACCGGGGTGGAAAGTTCGCGAATAGCTTCCTGCTGCTGCCGGATGATGCGCTCGCGCTCCTGCACGAAGCCCACCGCTACGGTGGTGGCGATGCGGTTTGCAGCGGGCTCGTAAGCGTCAAGCACACGCGTAAGGATGACCTGATCCTGGCCGTATTTAGAGAACAACGATCGTGCCAGCACGTCTCTCAATAACAATACGATACCAACCACCTCGTTGGTTTCGACGCCTCTCGGAATGATGCGCTCTGACAAGTCACGTGCATATGCTTCCAAGGCTTCAATGGAACCGGTCTCCAGTGTACCCAGGTAGTTGTCATATACCGAGCTGCACTCCGCCAGGATTTCCTCATTGGTCATGACCGTGAGAAATCTGGCACCCATGATGCGGCTTACCCATACTTCACGTAGTTCGGTACGGTTCTGTCGGAGGTGAGCGACCAACTCACGCAACACCTCGACATGGGATGCATCAATCAACGGGCCCACGGTCAAGGTTGCCTGGGCGATCTGTTCCCGGCTTTTGGACTTGCTATCGCTCATAGTGGTCTCCTGAATGAATACTCTTAAGCAAATTGGCAATCGGTAAAAGTGAACTGCGTCAAGAATTCAGATATCGAGCATCGAAATGTCTGCGCCTCAATAATGATATTTGGGTGATACCCAAACGGGTATTTATGTGGGAATAACCCGGTGCAGATCACTTGATTCAGTCTCATTTAATAATAGCTTGGGCGATGCCAATTCCATATCTATTATGTTAAATATCCGGGCGAGCGAATTGCTTAGTGCCAGTATCGGTCTCAGAACTGCTCTGCCACGACTGTCGGTTATCGGAACGGTTTTCATGAGAATAACCCTTGTAACCGGTATCTGATTTCTCCGAAAACCAGCAGGCATGATTCAGGGAAATACCTTAAATCCTGCTTGCGATTCTCGACTGTCTCCCTTAGTCAAGTAAACTTTAGACGCGTGCCGGTCTGGAGAGAAATCAGGTAAATACCCTAAAAGAAAGGGAGAAAGTCCCCATGCGTATGAGGAATCTGTGTCAGTACTGCAGGGTGCGTATAACTATTGGGAGATGGTGTTGCCGGCGATCCAGTCGGGGAGGATATCGAAGCGGAATCCCACGTTCCTTACGGTGATGATGTAATTACCCGCTGGCCCGAGCTTGCGACGCAGGCGTCCGATGTGTACATCCACGGTGCGCGTATCGAGACCATGGATCGCACCGTGCGACCAGGCAGTCTGGAGCAGAAAATCGCGTGTTAGCGCTCTGCCTTTAGCTTCCAGCAGAACCTGCAACAGGCGGAATTCCCTTTTGGTAAATTCGATCTTTTCCCCATCGACCTTAACAGTCCAGCGATCAAGATCCATATCGATAGGGCCTGCTCGCAACCTGTTCCGCTGTGTAGTCGATAGGGCACGCCGACTTACCGCTTTGATATGCGCAACCACGACGTTAACTGCCAGAGGTTTTGCCACGCAGTCATCGGCCCCGATCTCTAACGCCTCGATCTTTTCCGCAGGATCGCCTTCGGAAGTGACCATGATGATGGGGATTTCGCAGGTGATCGGATTTTCCCTGAGTTTTCGGCATATCTCCAGACCACCGGCACCAGGAAGTGCGACGTCCAGGATCAGGATATCCGGTTTTTCGGACTGGATACTTCGCAGTGTTTCCTCGTCGTCATGAACACGTGCTGTCTCGAAGTGCATCTGTTCCGATGCAGCAAGTGCAACGATGCCTGAAACCGCGGCATCGTTCGTAGCAATCAGTGCTTTCCTGTGAGTTTGCAATATCGTTAAAACACTTCAGTATGGGTAGGGCTTTCACTGCAGGGGAATGGATGCTCTATCAATGCCGGTAGTCGATCGCTTTCACGATTTGATTCAGCGATAGAGAGATTACCGCGCCGGAGCAAGGCGCCTGAATCAGGTGATTGCTTGAATATCCGGCAGGCATAAACCTTATGTGGGTATCGTGTGAACCGTCACATTAGACAGGGAGACAATGGAAAAGCAAGTCATTGATATGTTACATGTTGGGACAGATTGATATTATTGTCTGCGTTTTATCCATGTCGTCAGGCTGTGGGCGTTGTTCGCATGCTGGCATTTTAAATGCACCATAATTCAGATTCCCGGTGATGCGATTTCTAACTTGGTCAATTCCCTGGCGGCCCCATGGGAGGGGAAGGGTGGGGGGATATGAGCCCCACCCATGGTGCTGCCATAAAGCTGCTGTGCTAAGGCGTTATATCGAACGCGTCCACGGCCACATAAGCTGTCTGTCCGTTAGGATCATATGTGCCGGTTACCTCGATGCTCAGAGTGTGTGTGCCCTTCGGAAGATTACTCACCGAATACACGACGGCCTGTGGTTGCGTCTGGGCTGAATAGGTATCCACCTGAGTGGGGGAACCGCCATCCAGTGACACATTCGAGATGCCCGCTGTACAAGTGCAACGGTAACTGATCCAGCTGACGCCAGTACCGTTGAACGTGAGTGTTGCCGTGGCATGGGCCTGGTTTGACTCTGCTGCTGAACCACCGCTCACACTGGAGTCGCTTCCCGTGACCCAGGTGCCGGTATACGTGATTGCAGGGTTGTCCTGCTCGATGCGGGTGGTTCCGCCGCCACCTCCTGTGCTGTTCGAGACGGTAACGGTGACCGGGGTTGCAGTCGTCTGATTACCGGCATTGTCGTATGCGATCGCAGTTAGGGTGTGGCTGCCATTCGCGACCGTGCTGCTATCCCAGGATATGGCATAAGGCTGGGTGGCATCTTCCGCACCGAGCGCCGCGCCATCCAGTTCAAACTGCACGCCGGCGACGCCCACGTTGTCCGAGGCACTAGCCGAGACCGTGACCGTGTTGGAGACCGTAGAACCATCTGCTGGTGCCGTCATGCTCACGGTCGGCGGAGTGGTATCCGGCGGCGGCTGGGTGCTGTTGGAGACCGTGACGGTGACCGGCGATGCGGTGGTACTGTTGCCGGCGGCATCGCGCGCGACCGCCGTCAATGTATGAGTGCCGTTCGCGACGGCGGTGGTATCCCATGACGTGGTATAAGGCGCGACTGCGTCTTCCGCGCCAAACGGCGTGCCGTCCAGTTCGAATTGCACGCCGGCGACGCCCACGTCATCCGACGCGCTGGCCGAGACTGTGATTGTGTTGGAGACGGCCGCACCGTTGGCCGGCGCCGTCATGCTCACGGTCGGCGGAGTGGTATCTTGGGGTATCGGTAGAATGTCAAACGCGTCCACCCATACGGCAGAACCCAGGGCAAGCAGACGATGTGTACCCGTCGGGCGGATTGTTAGCGTGTGGCTGCCGGCGGCCAGCCCGCTGGCAGAATACAGGGTTACCTGGGATTGCGGCAAAGTACCATAGGTATCCACAGTCGCGACATGCGCACCGTCCAGATATACATTGGCAACTCCCGAGAAAGTATCTCGGTAACCAATCCAGCGTACCGCAGTTCCGCTGAATGCAAGACTCACTTGCGCGCTGGCATCCGATGACTCAGCAGCTGTTCCTCCGCTGTAGTTAACCAGCAATGAAGATCCTTCCGTTTCCCAGCTACCGGAATAATTGACTGCAGAATCGTCCTGTTCGATGCGCGTATAGCCGTTGTTACCTGACGAAGTCGTGTAAGTCACATTTAAAGGCGGCGGTAATGTTCCTCCGGTTGCAGATGACGACGTGGAGGATGGCAGTGTATCGATGGAATCCACCCATACGGAAGATCCCGCCGCTTCCGGGTCATGCCGTCCCTCTACCTGCAGGGCGAGGGTGTGACTGCCGGCAGCAAGTCCAGTCGCAGAATACAACACCACTTGTGTCCGGGGAGTACTGCTGTAAGTATCGACCGTCGATACCAACCTGCCGTCCAGATAGACATCCGCGATACCCGAGTCGATGTCGCGGTAGCCGATCCAGCGCACTGCTGCGCCAGTGAATGTGTAGCGAAGCTGTGCACCGGCGTTATCGGAATGTACGGCGCTACCGCTACTGTATTTATCGGCTGACACGGCAGTGATCCACTTGCCGCTGTAATGAATCGTCTCATCACTCTGTTCCGTACGATCATAACCATCAGGTTGGCTTCCGTCGCCGCTATTCGCCTTTGCAGGGACGGTGCTCAGTGTAATAGGGTTCGAATCAAGCTGTTGAATACTTCCACTCGGCATTCCAACTGTCGCGGTGAGACCGGAGTCTATCGTTGAGGAAATCATCGTCTTTGGAAGCGAAAGGCCAGTTGGTTGTTGTGAGACGGTGCCGGAGATATGGTCTGACGCCGGGCATCCACCAAGGCCGCTGATTATCAACAGCGTTGCAGTAAACAGGACGACTTTACCTGCGGAATTCTTCAAACGCTTGTTCATCATGTCTTTGCCCTCAAAATACCTGGTGTGTCTGTTATTACGTTCGGTGTCTGCGTGGTTTATAACGTCATGAAAAAACTTGCTAACAATGACGATGTATTGATTGCGATCTATTAAGACGTGACTTGCACGTGGAAAAATCCATTGAGTACTATTAACTATCTACGGCAACCGCAGCACAATCGGGGTATTCCGGTATTTGCCATGGGGTATGTCATGCACGAGTGTGTATGTAATCTAAATTCCTGGGGGAACAGGAATGACAGATCGCATTGGTGCTTATTTCCTGGATGTCCTGATGTGGACAAAACAATGCTTCACAACGCACATATTGTGCTATGTGACGTAGTGCTGGTCTTGACGGATATGTAAAACTCTGTGCCACAGAGTTGTTGCTGGATGCGACAGAAATCTTTGAATTACAGACCCGCCGGATCTGCCGCGGTCATGAGTGCGCAATCGCATTGAGGAGGTTTCCGGGTTCGAAATCATGATGCGTGGAAAGCACTGAAACCAGACGTGGTATACAGGTTGAATAACAGCCGGCGGGGATCGCCGGGCTCTTTTCCGGCGATGCAAACCGTCAAGGAAAATTGCATTAAGATGAACATGATCAAAAACAATACGGTCCCCGGCTCCGGGGCATTCGGTAACGGGGGTGCCCGATCAGGCATGATCGTGATCAATTCAGGATGCGGTAATTGCTTGAGAAGCATCCTGACACGGGACAGCTTCCCAGAGATGGACTTGTGATCGGCAGAATCCATGAACAGTTCGTTCAGGTACGTAACCATACCCCAAGATATTTCAGGCGCCGAGAATCATGTTCGCTGTTCTGTGGGATGAGAGGCGCATCGCCGATTGAAAACTCAAGTACGGTAAACAGCGATAGCCGGAGATGATCCTCTCTTGGCATCACGAGGGACCAGCGTCCAGTTGTTCTGATGATCGAATTATGCGCGTACGCGCCGATACAGAATCCCGGGTATCTCCCTTAAATCGAGATTGATGAAACGCCTTGTTTTCACATGACCGATTCGATGTCGTGTGGCATAACCGCGCAACTACTGGATAGGGGCTCTTCACCTTGCGGCAGGACATGGTCTGAGAATTAATTCAAGCACCGCATAATGATTGGCGAATCGCCAACTCTAAATGGGTCTTATCTGAAGAATCGCGACCAGAGCCGGTCAATTGCACGATGAAGGTACGCAGCTTCCGATCGCTACATGCCTCGTCATATGGCTGTAGCTTCTAGAACCTATCTCAAGATTCCGTTCGCCCTGAGCGCGACCGCCAAGGATGGCGGAAGTCCCGGAAATGCAGGAGCGATTTCCGGGATCGCGCTATATGCGCGAAGTCGAAGGGTGCTAAGCACACATGATTTCCATGTGTTTCGACTCTGCCTGTCCTGAGCTTGTCGAAGGGCTCAGCACGAACGGCTGGTTAATTTTGGGATAGGTTCTAGATTTAAGTGGTGCCCAGGAGAGGACTTGAACCTCCACTACCTTGCGATAACCAGCACCTGAAGCTGGCGCGTCTACCAATTCCGCCACCTGGGCACGAGGCCGATTCTGAACATTACATTGCCGGCCGCGGGAGGGCGGCACTTTACCGACCCTGTCTGGTTGTGTCAATGTCCGCTAAATAAACCGGAATAATCATGACCAAAAAACCTGCCAAGCGCCAGAAACGGGCACGTAAATCGTCCCATCAGGATCCTTTTGCCGAACGGGAAGCGCAGAAATATGCGCGTCCGATCCAGAGCCGGGAGGCGATCCTGGACTGGCTGGAAGAAGCCGATCGGCCCTTGCTCTTCGAGCAGATTGCACACGGCCTGGGTCTGAAAGACACGGTGGATATCGAAGCGCTCAGCCGGCGCCTCGGCGCCATGCTGCGCGACGGACAGCTGGTACAGAACCGCCGTGGCGAATTCTGTCTGGTGAAACGTCTGGCACTGATCGCCGGCACCGTGATCGGACATCGCGATGGTTTCGGATTCCTCAAGCCCGACGAGGGCAGGGAAGATGTGTTCCTGCCGCCGCGCCAGATGCGCTCGTTGATCCATGGCGATCGCGCCATGGTGCGCGTGCAGGGCTTGGACGCTCGTGGCCGCCCGGAAGGTTCGCTGGTGGATGTACTGGAGCGCAACACGCATGAACTGGCGGGACGTTTCGTCGAAGAGCACGGTATCAGTTTCGTGATTCCGGACAATCCGCGGATTCCGCACCGGGTGCTGGTGCCGAGTGCCGAGCGCGGCGAGGCCAGGAATGGACAGATGGTGGTCGTGGAGCTGACGCGTCAGCCCGACAAGCGGAGCGAAGCCATCGGCAAGGTGGCGCGAATACTGGGTGAGCGGCATGCGCCGGGCATGGAAGTCGAGCTTGCGATTCACGCGCATGGCCTACCGCATCTGTGGCCGGCGGATGTGAACAAGGACATGCAGGCATTCGGCGAGGAAGTGCCGGATGCGGCTAAACAGGATCGGCTGGATCTGCGGGCTACGCCACTGGTCACCATCGACGGGGAAGATGCGCGGGATTTCGATGATGCGGTCTTTTGCGAGCAGGTACGTGGCGGCTTCCGGCTGATCGTCGCTATCGCCGATGTCTCGCATTACGTCTATCCCAACACGGCGCTGGATCTCGAGGCGCGCAATCGCGGCACCTCGGTGTATTTTCCGGACCGGGTCATCCCGATGTTGCCGGAGGGCTTGTCCAACGGACTCTGTTCGATCAAGCCCGATGTGGACCGGCTGTGTCTGGTATGCGAGATGCGGGTGAATGAACAAGGCGAAGTCACGCGCAGCAGCTTCCACGAGGCGGTGATGCGTTCGCACGCGCGGCTGACTTATAACAAGGTGGCCGGGATACTGGTGGAACGGGACAAAACCCTGCGCGACCGATATAAAGCGCTGGTGCCGCAGCTTGAAAACCTGCACGAGTTATATAAGGTACTGAGCAAGGCGCGGGCCAAGCGCGGAGCCATCGATTTCGATAGCACCGAGACCCGCATCGTATTCGGCGACGATCGTCGTATCCTGCGTATTGAACCGGTCACGCGCAACGACGCGCATCGCCTGATCGAAGAGTGCATGATCGCCGCCAACGTGGAAGCGGCGAAGTTCCTGCACAAGCACGAGATGCCGACCTTGTACCGCGTCCATGCCGGGCCCAACACGGACAAGCTGACCGAATTGCGCAGCTTCCTGCACACCATTGGCCTGTCCCTGGGCGGCGGCGATGAGCCGCAGGCGGCGCATTACGCCAAACTGCTGGTGAAGGTGAAGGAGCGCCCCGACAAGAGCCTGATCGAAACCGTGTTGTTGCGTTCGCTGTCGCAGGCTGTATACAGCCCGCATAACATTGGGCATTTTGGCCTGGCCCTGAAATCCTATGCGCATTTCACCTCACCGATCCGGCGTTACCCGGATCTGCTGGTACATCGTGCAATACGGCACGTCCTGCGGAACGGAACCCTGAAGAACTTCCTCTATTCGCCGATGCAGATGGACAGTCTCGGCAACCATTGTTCGATGACCGAGCGGCGGGCCGATGAAGCGACCCGTGACGCGGTCGCCTGGCTCAAAGCGGACTACATGAAAGACCGAGTGGGTGACGAGTTCGATGGCATCATCACCGGCGTCACGCCGTTCGGCCTGTTCGTGCAACTGAATGATCTTTACATCGAGGGTTTGGTGCACGTCACGTCATTACCGAATGACTATTACACACACGACTCCGCCGGCCATCGCATGGTGGGCGAACGCACCGGACAGGTGTATCGGCTCACTGATGCCATTCGCGTGCGCGTCGCCAGCGTCAACCTGGACGAACGCAAGATTGATTTTGAATTGCTGGGTGCACCGCGTACCAAACACGCGCAAAAGGCGCCCCGCGCCAAAAAACCACGCGCCAATAAAAAGAGACGCCGCCGATGAGTGAGCAGGAGCAGGTCTACGGTCTGCACGCGGTGCAGGCCTTGTTCGACCAGCAGCGTCCGGTGCAGATGCTATGGGTACTGGAAAGCCGGCACGATGCACGGCTGGAGGCGGTACTTGCCCAAGCGGCACAGCAGCAGGTCACCGTGAAACGGGTCTCGCGCGAAGCGCTCGACAAACTCGCCGGTCACGGTCGTCACCAGGGCATCATCGCGGAAGCCGGCGCCGCACAAGCTGGCGACGAACATGGACTCGATGCGCTGCTGGATAACCTCTCCGGTCCGGCGTTCCTGCTGGTACTCGACGGCGTCACCGATCCGCACAACCTCGGCGCCTGCCTGCGCAGCGCCAATGCCGCCGGTGTGCACGCCGTCATCGCCCCGCGTGATCGCGCTGCCGATCTCACGCCGGGTGCGCGCAAAGCCGCGGCCGGTGCCGCCGAAATGACACCGTTCTTTCAGGTCACCAACCTTGCGCGTACCCTGCGCGATTTAAAAGAACGGAACATCTGGCTCGTCGGCCTTGCCGGCGAGGCTCAGCAGACGCTCTACGAAATGGATCTCAAAGGCCCACTCGCCATCGTCATGGGCGCTGAAGGAACTGGGTTACGTCGGCTATCCAAAGCGGAATGCGATTTCCTCGCCAAGATTCCAATGGCGGGTGGTGTGGAGAGCTTGAATGTTTCCGTTGCTGCGGGCGTGGCGTTATTTGAAGCGGTGAGGCAGAGAAAACAGCGGGGGTAGCTTTGCTGGCAGTTTATTTAGCAGCAATAACATCGTTACTTGTTGATGATCGAGGGGATATGCATGCGATGCCGTCTGATGATTTTACTGATTGTCGCCAGCTCTGTCACAACAGTGCATGCAATGTCAAATTGCGACAAAATGCCTGATCACGCTGAACAACGTGTCTGTCTAAAACAGGAAGCAGCACGAACGACTACTGCGGTAATTAAGGCACAAGAAAAGCTGCGCAAACGCATCGGTGTATGGAATGA
>JBOIBL010000122.1:0-7465 GCA_050739495.1 Gammaproteobacteria bacterium
GGCCCGGCTTCGGTGCATGCGGCGGATGCAGGGCGCGATGCAGTCTGGCAGGAATACCAGCAACGGCTGGACGAGGCGAACAGTCAGGTCCATACGCTCGCGGCCGATTTCAAACTGGTTGATGCTCAGCTGATGCGTCTCCAGACGGATTTGCCGCAAACCCGGGATACCGTGCAAGCTGCGCATGCAGCCTATTCGCGTGGCGATCTGACCAGTACGGAATACTACAATCTCGCCATCACGGCACTGAATAACCAGTTGCAGACGACGGACCTGGAGACGGAGCGGCAGCAGCTACGGCTCGCGTTGTTTACCCAGCTCGGGTTACCACCAGCCGATCTCGAGCACCTTGCCCTGGAAGAAGCATCGCAATGAAATATCTGTTGATACCCATGCTCGCAGTATTTGCCCTGTCGGTCAGCGCCTATGCAGATGACGATACGCAGGCGCAACCGGCGGTGCAGCCCAGCGTACTGATCAAGACCGCAAAGGTCAGTGAACGCAGCGTCAGCGAGAATTTGTCCGCATTCGGCAGTGTCGTACCGGCACCCCGTGAGGCGATCACGCTGGCCGCACCGCGTGAAAGCCGGGTTGCCAGTCTGTCGGTCAGTAGCGGTGAAGCAGTGAAGAAAGGTCAGGTGCTGATAACCCTCGCCCCGACGCCTGCCAGCAGCGAAGCCTTCGTACAGGCGCAATCGGCTGCCGATTATGCCGCGACTGCGCTGGCCCGTGCCCGCAACCTGTATAAGGAACATCTGGCGACCCGCGATCAGGTGGCTGCTGCAGAACAGGCATCAGCCGACGCGCAAGTGAGGCTGAAAAATGCGCAGCAGGCCGGCGGAGCAGGGTCGTTGGCGATACGTGCGACCGCTGATGGCGTCGTCATGACAGTCGCTGTGAATTCCGGCGAACAGGTCGCTGCCAATACCACCTTGTTGACCCTGGTCTTGCGCGGTGCCACGACGGTACGGCTGGGCGTCTCACCGGACCAGATTGCGAAAATCCATATCGGGATGCCGGTCAACTTGCATGACGTGTATAACCCGGCAATCCATGTGATAGCCAAAGTCACCAATGTCAGCGACATGGTGGATAACAACAGCGGGCTGACTGATGTGTTCGTGCGCTTGTCTGGGCATGTGCCTGGCTTGATGCCGGGCAGTTATGTGCAAGGCACGATCGTGCTAAGGGATACGCGTGGGCTCGCAGTTCCGCGCTCGGCTGTACTGACGGAAGGCGGCGAGGCCTATGTGTTTGTTGTGCAGGGCAACGTTGCGCATCGGGTCAGTGTCACCACGCTTGCGGATGATGGCGACTGGATAGCGATCAAGGGCGATGTCAAATCCAACATGGAAGTCGTCACGCTCGGTAATTATGAGCTGAGTGACGGCATGAAGATCAGAAAGGGATCGAATTGAATTTCGCCGGATTGCTGGACCGGCATCGCCGTTCGCTGCTGTTTCTGGCGGCAGCACTGACGGTCGGCGGTGTCTTCAGTGCCTTCCGCTTGCCGGTGGCCTTGTTTCCGAATACCCAATTCCCGCGCATCGTGGTCGAGATCGACGCCGGCGATCGGCCGGCATCGCAGACCGAATTGCTGGTAACCCGCCCGCTGGAGCTGGCGGTGCGCGCCATCCCCGGTGTGGAATCGGTGCGTTCCACCACCAGCCGCGGCAGTGCCGAGATCTATGTCAATTTCGGCTGGGGTCGCGACATGATCCAGGCATTGTTGTCGGTGGAGTCGCGCATCAATGTTTTGCTGCCGCAATTGCCGGCAGGTACCAGCTTCAGTGTCGAACGGCGCGATCCCACCGTATTTCCGGTGATCGCCTACAGCCTGACGTCAGACAAAGAAAGCCTGGTGCAGTTGCGTGATATCGGCGAATATCAACTGGTGCCGTTATTGTCGCGTGTGCAGGGTGTGGCGCGGGTGGAAGTGCAGGGTGGCCACGAAGCTGAATATCATGTAGATATAAACCCCGCAAAACTGCGAGCGCTGAATCTGTCGCTGGCAGACGTGGTCAATGCCGTTTCGGCAGGGAATTCCCTGACTGCGGTCGGTCGCCTCGAGGATCACTACAAACTCTATCTGTTGGTATCCAACAGTCAACTCAGCGATGTGCAGCGGCTGAAGCAGATCGTGTTGCGGCAGGGGCCGGATGGGCCGTTGCGCCTCGGTCAGGTAGCGAATATCAAACTGTCCACGGTGCCACAATGGATCCGCGTCACCGCCAACGGACATGATGCGGTACTGCTCAACATCTATCAGCAGCCGGGCGGGAATACGGTACAGATCGATCAGGGTATAGATGCGCAGCTTGCTGTGTATCGCGACAAGCTGCCATCGAACGTGCATATCAGCAAGTGGTATGACCAGAGCGGCCTCATCATCTCCTCGGCCGGCAGTGTGCGTGACGCGATCATCATCGGTGTGATATTGGCGGCCCTGGTGATGTTCGTGTTCCTGCGCAACGCCAAGATCATGTTCATCGTAGTTCTGGTGGTGCCGTCCGCCATCGCGATTGCAGTGCTGCTGCTGTATGCGCTGGGTATGAGTTTCAACATCATGACCCTTGGCGGTATCGCAGCGGCAGTCGGTTTGATAATCGACGATTCAGTGGTGATGTGCGAACACATCGTACGGCGTCTGCGTGAACCTGATCAGCATTCGGTGCAGAGCCGGGTTGGCCGTGCGGCACGCGAATTCACCCGCCCACTGACGGGTTCTTCAGCATCTACCATCATTATCTTTATCCCTCTGGCATTCCTGGGGGGGCTTACCGGAGCCTTCTTCAAATCGCTGGCTTTTACCATGGGCAGCAGCCTGCTGATTTCCTTCTTCCTGGCCTGGCTGGTGGTGCCGGTATTGGCGGGCGGGTTGCTGCGTGACCGCGACGCCGGCGCAGAAAAGTTTGGTTGGCTGGCGAGTCGCTCGCACCGGTTTTATCAGTGGCTCATGCCTCGTTTGTTGCGTAAACCGGTGTGGTTGCTGGCAGGGTTGATTCCATTGGCGATGCTCGGTTTTCTTGGCTATCGTTATGTCGGCACCGGCTTCATGCCGCAGATGGACGAAGGCGGGTTCGTGCTTGATTACAAGGCTCTGCCGGGAACCTCTCTCACCGAAACCGATCGCCTGCTGCGGCAGGTGGAAACTATTCTGCAGAGCAACCCGGCGGTCGCGAGTTATTCGCGCCGCACCGGAGCCCAATTAGGCGGCGGTATAACCGAAGCCAACACCGGCGATTTTTTTATACGCCTGAAGTCGTTTCCGCGCCCTGCTATCGAAACCGTGATGGATCAGGTTCGCAATTCGATCAATGAAAAGGTTCCAGGACTGGATATCGATCTGTCACAGCTCATGGAGGATGAGATAGGCGACCTGACTGCGGTGCCGCAGCCGATCGAGATCAAGTTGTTCAGTGACAATACCGATGAACTGCAGAAACTCGCACCCAAAGTTGCGGACGCGATCGGCAAGGTCCCGGGGATAGTGGATGTATATGATGGGGTCACCTATGCGGGTGATGCGATCGACATCCATGTGGATCCGATCAAGGCAGGTCTGCTGGGACTTGATCCCGCGAGCGTGACACAACAACTGGATACTTATCTGCAAGGTACTGTGGCCGCGCAGGTACAGCAGGGTATCAAGTTCGTCGGCATCCGCGTGTGGACACCGCCCGATCTGCGCCTGCGTACCGGACAGCTGGCGCAAGTCCCGATCCGTGCCGCCGACGGCAAAATTTATCCACTCTCGCATGTCGCGACCCTTGATGTTGTCACCGGTCAACCGGAAATCGATCGCGACAATCTGAAACGCATGTTTGCCGTGACGGCTCGCATCAGCGGTCGCGATCTCGGTTCCAGCATCCAGGCTATCAAGCAGGTGCTCGCCTCGCCTGGATTGATTCCCAGTGACGTGGATGTGCAACTGGGCGGATTGTACAAGCAGCAGCAGATCGCTTTCCGCGGGCTGGCGGTGGTATTCGTGGCGGCAGTTGCACTTATCTTTGTGCTGTTGTTATTCCTGTATGAACGTTTCCGGATGGCGATCGCGATCATGGCTACTCCGCTGATGGCAGTGGCGGCGGTGTTCTTTGCCTTGTGGCTCTTCGGTATCGAACTCAATATCACCTCGATGATGGGCCTGACCATGATCATCGGCATCGTCACTGAGGTAGCGATCTTCTATTTCTCGGAATTCGTGGAATACAATTATCAGGAAGATCTTGAGCGGGCGCTGGTGGATGCGGGGTTGAACCGCATGCGGCCCATTGCCCTGACTACCTTGACTACGATCCTGGCACTGTTGCCGCTGGCGCTCGATATCGGCCGGGGAGCGGCCATGCAGCAGCCGCTGGCGGTCGCGATCATCGCCGGAATGGTCGTGCAGATGCCCTTGGTACTGATCGTGATGCCGGTAATCTACAAGTTGCTCATGAGCCCGCGCCGTCGCTGACCCTAGTCTGCGGGGCACTCGATTGCGCTCCCGAGGCATTGTCACAATTCTGTCATAAACCCCGCCTAGACTTGTCTGCACCAGTACGCACCCCACCCCGGACACGGAGTGGGTGTCTGCATCTCAATGGAACCTTCAAGGCGGGCAGTGTGGAATCAGCAACCGACAGGACCCTGGCGGGCAGCCAATACGGCCGTGGTGTACTGGCCGACATGCTGTTTCGCGGCATTACGCGACTCGCCGCGTATCTGGTGCTGGGTCTGGTGATCGCCATTCTGCTGGTGCTGCTCATAGATGCCTGGCCGGCGCTGCGCCAATTCGGCTGGCATTTCTTCCAGGGGACCGATTGGGACCCGGTCAGCGACAGATTTTCCGCGCTTTCCTCGATTTTCGGCACCCTGGTCACCTCACTGATCGCAATGATCATCGCGGTGCCGGTCAGCTTCGGGATCGCGCTGTTCATCACCGAACTGGCACCGCTCTGGTTGCGGCGTCCGGTGGGAACGGCAATAGAATTACTGGCGGCAGTACCGAGCATCATCTATGGCATGTGGGGCCTGTTCGTGTTTGCGCCGCTATTCGCGCAGTACGTGCAGCCCTGGATGAGCGATCACCTGGGTGCCTTACCGTGGCTCGGCGCCCTGTTCCAGGGTCCGCCCATGGGCATCGGCATGTTCACTGCAGGCCTGATCCTGGCCATCATGGTGATTCCGTTCATCACTTCGGTGATGCGTGACGTCTTCGAGTTGGTACCACCCCTGTTGAAAGAGTCTGCCTACGGCGTAGGGTGCACTACCTGGGAAGTCGTCTGGAACGTGGTGCTGCCGTATACGCGAGTCGGCGTGGTGGGCGGCATCATGCTGGGCCTGGGTCGTGCGCTGGGCGAAACCATGGCGGTCACGTTCGTGATCGGCAATACACACGACATCAGTAAATCCTTGTTCATGCCCGGCAATACGATTTCATCTACTCTTGCCAACGAATTTTCCGAAGCGGTAACACCCGCGTACACCTCGTCACTCATCGCCCTGGGTCTGATCTTGTTCCTCATCACTTTCGTGGTGCTGGGCATCGCCAAATTGCTGCTGCTGAAACTTGCAACCCGTGAGGGAGGCAAGAGCTGATGGCGTTCATGGATCGGTATTTCCGTCGCCGGCTTCTCAACGCGTTCAATCTGGGCGTATCGGTGCTCGCTACCGTGTTCGGCCTGTTCTGGTTGGCGTGGCTTTTGTGGACCCTGGTCAGCCATGGACTGCGCTGGGTTGATGTAGACCTTTTTACCAAGAATACGCCACCGCCAGTCAGCGCCGGGGGTATGGCTAACGCTTTGCTGGGTTCGCTGCTGCTGACTTTGGTCGGTGTCGGAGTAGGCACGCCGGTCGGTATTCTTGCTGCCACCTGGCTCGCCGAGTTCGGACGCCATTCGCGTGCCGCAGCGGTAATTCGCTTTGTCAACGATATTCTGTTGAGCGCGCCCTCGATCGTAATCGGTGTTTTCATCTATGCCGTGGTCGTGGTGCCGCTCGGACATTTTTCCGGTTGGGCGGGCGGACTGGCACTGGCTGCCATCATGTTGCCGGTGGTGCTGCGCACTACGGAAGACATGCTGACACTGGTACCGGATACGATGCGCGAGGCAGCTTCGGCATTGGGTGCGCCACAATGGAAGGTGGTGGTATCGGTTGTCTATCGCGCTTCGCTCGGCGGCATGCTGACGGGCATCCTGCTGGGCGTGGCGCGCATCAGCGGCGAAACCGCACCCTTGCTGTTCACGTCACTCAACAACCAGTTCTGGAGTACCGATATGGGACGGCCCATGGCCAACCTGCCGGTGATGATCTTCCAGTTTGCGATGAGTCCCTACGACAACTGGCAGCATCTGGCCTGGGCCGCGGCGCTTTTGATCACACTCGCGATCCTGATACTGAATATCATCGCACGCGCCATCATCAACGCTAACTCTTTCACGAAGTGACGCATGAACAAACCGGATATCAACCTGAATCCCGTTTCAAGACACGCCCGCCAGGTGGTGGCCAAACCGAAACTGTCGATCAAGGACCTTAATTTCCATTACGGCCGTTTTCACGCCCTGCATGACATCAACATGGAGATCGCCGACCGCCAGGTCACGGCCTTCATCGGGCCCTCCGGTTGTGGCAAATCCACTTTGCTGCGCACTCTCAACCGTATCTACGAACTTTATCCTGAGCAACGCGCCAGCGGCGAAGTCTTGCTGGACGGCGACAATATCCTGGAACGGGATCAGGATCTGAACCTGTTGCGGGCCCGGATCGGCATGGTGTTCCAGAAACCCACGCCGTTTCCGATGTCGGTCTACAACAACATCGCATTCGGAGTACGTTTATACGACAAGCTTTCGCGCGCCGCGATGGACGATCGGGTTGAATGGGCATTGCGCAAGGCGGCGTTGTGGGATGAGGTCAAGGACAAGTTGCACCAAAGTGGTACGCGACTGTCCGGCGGCCAGCAGAAACGTTTGTGTATTGCCCGGGCGGTCGCGGTCAAACCGGAAGTCATGCTGCTGGATGAGCCGGCATCTGCGCTCGATCCAATCTCGACGCTCAAGATTGAGGAGCTGATCGCCGAATTGAAGGCGGATTACACCATCGTGATCGTTACCCACAACATGCAGCAGGCAGCCCGCGTGTCGGACTACACCGCCTTTATGTACCTCGGTAACCTCATCGAATTCGCCGATACCAGTACGCTGTTCACCAATCCGGCGAAGAAACAGACTGAAGATTACATCACCGGCCGTTATGGCTAGCGCGCTTTGATTCCGGGCATGAAGCATAAAAAAAGCCGCGGCAAGACCGCGGCTTTTTGCTGGATGGTGGGCGATACTGGGATTGAACCAGTGACCCCTGCCGTGTGAAGGCAGTGCTCTCCCGCTGAGCTAATCGCCCGGGACGGGGTGGTGCACCCGCCGCGGCCCTGACAGATTACACGCCGGCACACCGCGCACCTCAGCGTCGGTAGTAC
>JBOIBL010000123.1:0-3606 GCA_050739495.1 Gammaproteobacteria bacterium
TGCCAGATCTTCGCGGGGTACTGGATTGCCATAGAGATTCACCTGGGTGGATCGCAACACGGTTCAGGACGCACCCTCTTGGCCTTGTTGCAGGCAGAGGATAGAAGCATCGATTGGTATGCGACAGTCAGTTATTTGGGTGGGGTCTTGGCCGCGGCCTTGGGTGCATTCGCTTCCTTGAGAAGCTTGAGTGTCCTGGTTGCCGCCGCCTGTGCCTTCGCATAGTCGGTGTCGCGAATGCCGCGTTCCGCGTATTTCACGGCCCTCTCGAGTTTCTTGTGGACTACCGGAGATCCGGTCAGATCGTTGAGTGCGCCATCGCCCATACCCTTGCACGGATCCTCGGCTTTGGGATCAAACAGTTTGCCTTCCGGTCCCACCAGGCAGTTGAGTACATGATGCAAGTGTGCGTGCACCATGTTGATATCTTTGCTGGCTGTAGCCAGCTGTGCATGCACTTCGGCAGTAGCGCTCTCCTTGGCAGCATCGCCGGCAGCGAAAGCGGTGGCGAGTGAGAGTGCCGAGACCAGGGCGGCGAGTGCCAGTAACGTACGTTTCATCATGGCGGAGCTCCTTGACTTGATGAGAAGAGTCGAAGCTCAAAGCATAGCGCGATTCAGGCGGCCCGGGGTGCCACAAGAGACATGCCGGCCGGTCGCCTCTATAGCCGAGGTCTCAGCAGGGGGCAGCGGTGCTGTCTTCGCGATGCTTTGCCACGCCCTGGAAGCGGATATTGCGTGCAGGCATGGGCGCGCGGTCCGCGGTGTTCCCGATCCTGGCTGACCGACGCGGCTTTTTTGCCAGCCCCAGTTCGATGGCCGCTACTGCGCTGATGTCTGTCGCCGCCAGCGTGGCCAGATCGGCATCCGTCGGACGATGGTAAGCATGACGCCAACGCCAGTCGCGTTTCTGGAACATGCGTTCGATCTGTCGGGAAGGGGGTGAAGTCTTGATCAACATGACATGATTCCTCCGTGTGAGAGCGCAAAGGATAGATGCCGCGCATTACGCGGCGGTGACAACGGTATGGAAGTTGGATGAAGCTGCAGGGCAGCAAACCGGCGAACGCGTGCGCTGACCGTATCGCGGGAGACTGCGATGTTGGCGATGCCGGGTTGCCGGACGCAAGTCAGCTGACAGGAGTTTTGATGGTCAAACGGAGGTGAAGTTCAATCGCGCCGCATAATTTACAAATATCTATCTCAAAATTCCGTTCGCCCTGAGCGTAGCGTCGTAGACGCGAAGTCGAAGGGTACCGAGCATGTGATTTCCATGTGTTTCGACTTTGCCTGTCCTGAGCTTGTCGAAGGGCTCAACACGAACGGTTGAATAATTATGAGATCGGTTCTAGCCACTTCATATTTTCTAACGTCGCAAATCAGCGCCGCCAGTACAGCGTCCGCTGAATTGACTTGTCAGGCGCGTGCCCCGCTGCGCCACTTGGTGGTATAAGGAAGCGCGAACAGGTACAGACCGGTGAACAACTGAAGAAAGAGTGGCGGCAGCGGCGAGTAAGTCAGCCACGGCGGAGGTTCGCCCGATGCCGCCGCCCTGAACACGAAGTTGGCGACGACGGTCAGCGTGAAAACGATGGACAACCAGCGATGACTTTGTCGCATCCAGACGCTCACGTTCATTTCGACCTCTGCGATTGTGCCTTTGGCCTGGCTTCGATCATTTTCCATCCATTGCCGGACGGATCACGAAAGCCCGCATCCATGACACCGTAGCGATCAATTGGCTCCTGCGTGAACTCAACGCCGCTTCCGCTCAGCCGTTCGTAGGCAGCACGGCAATCATCCACCACGAGCACCAGCGGTGGCATGGCACCCTTGGCCACAACCTCGCACAGCGTCTGCGCAGTCGCCGCGTCATGTGCCGGTGGACCCGGCTTGAACAGACCCAGCTGAAATGAGGACTGCTCCGGGTGCTGTACCGTGAGCCAACGGTAATCACCGTTGCGAACATCCGTGTGGACGCGAAATCCCAACTGCCCAACGTAGAACGCCAGCGCTTCGTCCTGATCCCGTACATACAGGCCGACCACATCTATACCTTGATCTATACCTTGCGTCATAGTAGAACCTCCGTTGATTGGAGCTCTATTCTCTCAACTGCCTTCTTCCATCGCTTCTCCGAAACTGCGATCTTGAGGTCCGGGCGGTGGGCCGCACGCTCGATGCACTCGGGTACGTGCTCCCGCCCGTGCTGGGCCGACCGCTCGCGTGCTCGGAGGCTTCCAGGATTCCCCCCAGTGATGTCGCGGAAGATACGCCCAAAGGTACCAAGACTCCTCCAGCCAGTCTGAAACGCGATCTCTGTAATGGATAGATCGGTGTCGCGGAGCAACGCAACAGCCCGCTCGATGCGACGTGTAAGCAGGTAACGATGCGGGGGCACGCCGAAAGCTGTCTTGAACGAGCGGGCGAAGTGTGCAGCCGAAACAGCGCTCACTCGCGCCAATCGATGAATGGGCCATTCCTCATCGGACGCGCCGTCCATCCGATCTTTCGCACGAAGCAGCCGTCGCAATAATTCGGGACTCTGGATCATACTTCCTCGCACCTAACGTCTGAATTAAGCGGCTTGCCGAAGGCACGTCCGCCTGAATGAATTGTTAGGTCGCACCTGCGCCAAGTGTCTGCACTAACCGGCTCCTGAGCCCTGCAAACTGCCCGTGGCCATAAACCGGATGAGTGATGCGAAATGGCTCGATGGCACGGCCCTCAAATGGATCGCCAGCGTATCGTGGAAAGAAGTGCATGTGCAGGTGGGGCAGAGTGTTGCCATGGATCTCGTAGTTCAGCTTGACGGCACCCGTTACAGCAGATAGCGCAGACGAGACGCGATGCGCGTCTTGGATGAAGGCCGCCGACTGAGTAGCGGTCAGGTGGTGCAGGTCAACAGCATGCACGCGAGAGACGAGACAGGCGTACCCCACCATTGGCGCACTTTCTGACATGGTGAGCCACGATGCGTCTAGGGTGGCGATGATATCGAGGGGCTGGCCGCGAACACAGATGGGGCAAGCAGAGCCGTCACACAGTCGTTGCCACACGGCAGGGGAATTCCATTTGCTCAAGTCTGCGACTCTCTTGTTGTGCCTCAGAATTTGCGATTTACGGGATCGGACCTGTCTATGCGCTTGAAAGTTATACTAATTCGTTCAGAAAAACCACATTTTCAGACCTTGGAACCTGACACACGGGCGAAATTGATGCGGTAACCCGCAACGTTCTGCCTTAAAACATGACGGTGGGTGATACGCCAGATTTGGCCAAGAAGCAGATGACGATTTGCGCGAGGCATTGGGTTCCTTCCTTAGAACACGGATATTTGCACGGATATTTGGGGTCAGAGTAAAAACTCATCTTGCCTGAAAGAGTTTTTACTCTGACCCCAAATATCTACTCTAATCAAGATCTGGAGCCCGGCTTCCGCCGGGGTGACGGAATAACCAAGGTCAGGATCCGCGTTCAAGACGCTTTCTTTACATCCTCATCCCGTAACTCACGCCGCAAAATCTTCCCCACATTCGACTTCGGCAATTCATCACGGAATTCCACAAACTTCGGCACTTTGTAGCCGGTCAGATACTTGTGACAG
>JBOIBL010000124.1:0-4701 GCA_050739495.1 Gammaproteobacteria bacterium
GCGCAAGGCAGCGAACATCGCGATGCCGGCATCGTGCATTTGACCTACAAGCCGGCAAAAGTTTCCGCCAAGGCCAAATCTGTCGCGCTGGTCGGCAAGGGTATCTGCTACGACACCGGCGGCGTAAACCTGAAATCGGCCAAGGGTATGTTCGGCATGCATGGCGATATGCAGGGCAGCGCCGTGGCACTCGGTACAATGCTTGCGCTCACGCGCCTGAAAGTACCATTTCAAGTGGATTGCTGGCTGGCCCTGTCGCGCAATGACATCGGTCCACGCGCGTATACACAGAACGATGTGGTGACGGCATCCAACGGCGTCAATATCGAGATCGTGCATACCGATGCCGAAGGCCGCATGGTGCTGTCCGACACCCTGGCGATCGCCAGCCGCGGCAAACCGGGCATGATGCTGGATTACGCCACGCTCACCGGCAGCTGCATCACCGCACTGGGCACCCGTTACAGCGGCGCTTTTTGCAACCGCGATGAACTCACGACCGCGGTAATCGCCGCCGGACGTAGCAGTGGCGAACGGGTCTGGCCGTTTCCCGTGGATAGGGATTACGACGAAGCGCTGGAAAGCAGCATCGCTGACGTCAAACAATGCCTGATCGAAGGCGAAGCCGACCATATTCTCGCCGCGCGGTTCCTGTCGCGCTTCGTCGCACCCGATGTCCCGTGGGTACATGTCGATCTGGCAGCAGCTGAACACAAAGGCGGGCTGGCACACATCCCGACCGAGGTCACCGGCTTTGGCATTCGCTTCAGTCTGAACCTGCTGCTGGAACAACAGCTGGCACGTCAATGAACGAAAAATTGACTATCACCTGCCCGGACGACTGGCATCTGCATCTGCGCGACGGTGCGGCATTGCGCGATCTGGTCCCACACACGGCGCGTTGCTTCGCGCGCGCCATCGTGATGCCAAACCTGAAGCCGCCGGTCACCACCACCTCTGACGCGGAACAGTATCGTAAACGCGTGATGGCAGCCATGCCCAAAGGCATGGAATTCACGCCGTTGATGACGCTGTACCTCACCGACAACACCCAGCCGGACGAGATCCGTCGCGCCAAGGCCAGCGGCATCGTGCACGGCATCAAACTCTATCCCGCCGGTGCCACCACCAACTCGGATTCCGGGGTGACCGATATCGGCAAACCCTGGGCCGCGTTGGAGACCATGGCGGAAGTCGGTTTGCCGTTGCTGGTGCACGGTGAAGTGACCGATACCGATGTGGACATATTCGACCGCGAAGCCGCGTTCATCGAACGTGTGCTGGCACCACTGGTCACGGAACTGCCGGAACTCAAGGTCGTGTTCGAGCACGTCACGACCGCAGCGGCTGTTAATTTTGTACTGGGCGCTTCGAAAAACGTCGCCGCCACCATCACCCCGCAGCACTTGCTGCATAACCGTAACGCCCTGTTCCAGGGTGGCATCCGTCCGCATTATTACTGCTTGCCGATCCTGAAACGGGAAACGGACCGCGCAGCACTCGTGAAAGCGGCAGTCAGTGGCAATCCAAAGTTTTTCCTTGGCACCGACAGCGCACCGCATGCCCGACACACCAAAGAGACCGCCTGTGGTTGCGCCGGCATGTTCACCGCACACGCGGCGATCGAACTGTATGCAGAGGTTTTTGATAGCGCCGATGCACTCGACAAACTCGAAGCCTTTGCGAGCTTCCATGGCGCCGATTTCTACGGCCTGCCGCACAATCGGCGCAAGATCACCCTGACACGTAAACCGTGGCTCGTGCCCGCCAGTTATCCGTTAGACAAGGCCGAGCTGATCCCCTACCGCGCCGGCGAATCCGTGCGCTGGTCGCTGACCTGAGAAAATCCATATCCATGACTGAACCAAAGCATCCCTTCTCGCGCCGCTTCCGCGGTTTCCTGCCCGTGGTCGTGGATGTCGAGACCGGCGGTTTCAACCAGCAGACCGACGCGCTGCTGGAGATCGCCGCAGTGCTGGTGGACATGGACGATGCCGGTCTGCTGCATCGCGGTGCCACCTTCGCCTACCACGTGCAGCCTTTCGAAGGTGCCAACATCGAACCGGCCGCGCTCGCCTTTACCGGCATCGATCCGCATCATCCGTTACGCCCGGCGCTACCGGAACGCGAGGCCCTGCGCCGGTTGTTCCGCGAAGTGCGCGATGCGCTGCACCACTATGACTGTACCCGCGCGGTGCTGGTCGGACACAATGCCTTTTTCGATCTGGGCTTCCTGAATGCCGCGGTCGCGCGCAGCGAAGTCAAACGCAATCCGTTCCATCCATTCTCCAGTTTCGATACTGCGACGCTTGCGGGTGTCGCGGTTGGACAGACGGTACTGGCACGCGCGGCGGAAACCATCGGCCTGGCTTGGGATGCGAATGCCGCACATTCCGCAGCTTACGATGCCGAGAAGACCGCCGATCTGTTCTGCGAGATCGTGAACCGCTTCAAGCCCAGCTTCGAGAAACACGCGCGCACCGATCATACTGTCTGGGATCCGGAAACCGGCACCTGATAAACGGGCATGCGTGACGGCCGAATTACGTGCCGATGGCAATGCTCTGAGAAATGCGCGAAAAACCCGCAGTAAATTTCACCTCAACAGTCGACGGGGCAACCAATCTGGTTCCACTGGATGTCCGCTTCCACCTCATGCCGCATGCAAAAGCGCCAGCATCTGTCAAACCGCATATTATTCGTTCTTTGTTCTCTTGCAGCTTCAGCAATCTGAACTAGACTTCTGTAAAAGCATCATGCAAGGGGATATCAGGGGAAAAATCAACACAGGGAAATCTTGGGGTAATGCCTTGCCCAGGTCGTGAAAACAGCGCATGCAGTACATGCGCCGGCACCCACAACCTCATCCTCGAAAACAATCAATCAACAATTGAGAGGCGTAGACATGGCAAATTTGAAACTATTCGGTCGCGACGAGGAGGACAAGCGACCCGATCCGGTTGTTGCGAAGCAGTACGCTCCCGGAACACAGCTACCTTACGATCCAGGGCTTCCGGACCGCCTGCGTCAACAGCATCGGGAAATTCTCGGCCTGCTTCAGAATACCGTGACTGCCGCACGGGACGGCAAATATCGGCACGTTGAGAATATGCTGACCGAATTTCACCATGGCTATCAGAACCACCGTTTTGAGAGAAACCAGCGTTTCATACCCTACATGAATCGCTGTCTCGCCAATAACAGAGGGCATAGCGAGTTGATCCTGAAGATCAATTCCGTGACTCGCCGCCTCGATCAGCGAGTCATCACTACTGTCGAAAAACATAAGGAAATCGGAGTGGCGGACCGGAACCGGGACGAATTTATCGAGGAACTCGAGCAGATACACTCGGACCTGAGAAAGCACATGCGGGAAGAAGACGAATTTATCTACCCGATGTACCAGCCACCGGAAAAATACAGCTATTCCTGAAATATCTGTTCGGGATGGGGCCCCTTACGGGGCCTCATCCATAATGTATTCAGGCGTGTTTTATGCCGTTCTCTTCAAACAGTTTCTTCAACTCGCCGGATTCGAACATCTCCACCGCGATATCGCAGCCGCCCACCAGTTCGCCTTTGACAAACAACTGCGGGAATGTCGGCCAGTTGGAGAACTTCGGCAGATTGGCGCGGATCTCCGGCTCGGCCAGCACATTCACATGCCCGTAGCTCACGCCGCAGGCATTCAATATCTGTGAAGTGCGTGCCGAGAACCCACACTGCGGAAAATCGGGCGTGCCCTTCATGTACAGCAATACCTGGTTATCGGTGATCTGCTGTTTGATGCGTTCGATGACGTCCATACTGTTCACATGCTCCAGATAAAATTCAAAAACATTCGTTTATTGCGGCTTTACTTCCAGATCGGATACCACGTTGACTACACCATCCACGCTCTTGGCGACGCGGATCGCTTCATCCCGCAGCGCCTCGCTGGGCAATGTGCCGCTCAATGTCACGACCCGGTTGCGGGTGGAAACATGGACGTCGAAGGATTTCAGGCTGATGTCACCCAGCAACTTGGTCTTCACCGCAGTGGTCAGGTATGAATCATCCAGAAGATTGCCTGCCTGCTGGCCGGGCATCGGTTTATCGGCCTGTTGGGATGCGCAGCCACCCAGCACGGTAAACGTACCGAGAACTGCCACAAGCAGAACGCAGACTCCGGACTTGATGCGCATCACATACTCTCCGTTGATATCTTTAAAATGATTTCAGTTCAACCGAAATTCTTTGCCGCAAATTCCCAGTTCACCAGCTTCCACCATGCCTCGATGTACTTGGGACGTGCATTGCGGTAGTCGATGTAATAGGCATGCTCCCACACATCGCAGGTCAGCAGCGGTTTGTCGCTGCCAGTCAGCGGCGTATCGGCATTGCCGGTCTGCACCACGGCGAGCTTGCCGTCGGTCTTCTTGACCAGCCAGGCCCAGCCGGAGCCGAACTGCCCGGCTGCCTTGTCGCTGAATTCCTTCTTGAAAGCCTCGAAGGAACCGAATGATTGCTTGATGGCATCGGCCAGTTTGCCGGAGGGTTCACCGCCGCCCTTCGGGCTCAGGCTGTGCCAATAGAACGTGTGGTTCCAGATCTGCGCCGCCTGGTTGAACATCCCGCCCTTGGCTTTCTTGACGATGTCTTCAAGCGCGGCCTTCTCGAATTCGGTGCCCGGGATCAAAGCGTTGAGTTTGTCCACATAGG
>JBOIBL010000125.1:0-2891 GCA_050739495.1 Gammaproteobacteria bacterium
TTTCCGCTGGCATCGGCAACGCTGAAAACAGTGCCATCCACACGGGCAGCGATCGCTTGAGCGTCGGATTTGGCAGCATACAGCCCCACTTCCAGTCCGTATTTCAATTCGCCAGAGTTGGCCGGTATCCGCTGGGTGTTAGCGTGTGCTGCTGAAATTCGAACCCGACCGGATTGGCTGATTCCCCGGGTCAGGAAGTGGATTGCCAACACTATCGAAACAAGTCCAATCAGCGTCAATAGCACGCGAAGTTTAATGACCATCGTCTCTCCACGGGTAAACCTGGCTTCCTTCGTCAGCTTGATCTGCGGCCCTCATATTGGCCGGTCGACGAGCACAAAGGTGCAACCCGTTTCAGAATGAACGTCGGAGTGCACAGATCCCTGGCTCGCCACACTCGCGGCTCCCGGACCCAGGCGCTGACCTGCCAGTATCAGCTCGCCTTCAAGAACGTATATGAATTCCGGGCACTCATGTCTATGCAGAGGGAGTTGTGCGCCGGGCTGGAATCGGACGATCTGCATTTCAAGGCCATCGGTAACGGCAACGTCTTTGACGAATACGCCTTCGGCGAAGGTCGATGGTTTCCATGGGAGATCACCGCACTGCAAACATAGAAGCGCACCGTGCTCAAGCTCGTTCATTTTCGTACTCCTGTTCCGCACCAATGTCCAAGCTCAGCCGCCCGCATGGAGTCGCGAAGGGGTTCAGTCTGGGTCCCTTTGAACCCGGTTGCAATGATTCCTTTTGTTGGGAGCTCCAAGCCGTCGCGATAAAATCCGAGTGACTTCGGCTTGAACGACTTATCAGGTCTCTTGTGCCCGGGACCGTGTAACGAGCACCAGCGCTACGAACGGGACGACATTGAAGAACAGCACGCCAAGTTTGTAAGCAACAATACCAGCGAAATTGGCGGCATCGAATGTCTCAACAGACACGCGGAAGAAGTGCGCGGAGAGATTGTATATGGCGTCGTGAGCGACGAAAGTAGCAAATGACCACACCAGTAAAAGTACAAAATTGATTCCAATGCACCAGAGCAAAATTGTTTTTGCAGATTGGATTGTCATAGTACCTCCGGGGTCTGACAACAGTTAGAGGGAAGTCGGTGATATCAGGTTATCGCCGACGGCGGTGTAAATCAAAGGGGCGCAGTCTGCCCATTATTATTCCCATCTACACCTGTGGCGTAAGATATAATTATTCGCCACGCGATTCGGGAGAAGACCGATGCCATCCAATACTCGCTACAGCCTGTTCGTGCTTGCATACGCGCTGGGAAGCATTGCCTTGCTGGCGCCAGGTATGTCAGCCGCGGCAACCGCGCAAGCCGGCAACGCTGCCAAGGCGGCGTGGCAAGTCCCGGTCACCCGGAACAGCCCGGAATACGTCCATCTCGCACACGAAGCCCGGCAGGTCACAATCACCCGCGACGATTGGGGCATCGCGCATGTGCACGGCAAGAACGATGCCGACGCGGTGTTCGGGATGATCTACGCGCAGTGCGAAGACGACTTCAGCCGTGTCGAGAACAACTACCTGCTCGCGCTCGGCTGGAGCGCGCAGGCGGAAGGCGAGAAGGCGATCTGGGCGGATCTGCGTGAACAACTTTTCATTGATCCTGTGGTGCTGAAGCAGGACTATGCCAAAAGCCCCGATTGGCTGAAGCAACTCATGATCGCCTGGGCTGACGGCATGAACTGGTATCTGGCCACGCACCCCGATGTCCACCCCGAGGTCATCAGGCATTACCAGCCGTGGATGGCGCTGTCGTTTACCGAGGGCAGCATCGGTGGCGACATCACCCGCGTGAACCTGGACAAACTTGCGGCGTTCTACGGCGCCGACTCCACCACCACACTGGCACTGACCGATACCACGCCACCATCCTGGCATGCTGTGCTCGGCTCGAATGGCATCGCGATCGCGCCGAAGCTGACCGCCGACGGCCACGCTCTGCTGCTGATCAATCCGCACGTCACTTTCAATTTCCGCGACGAAACACAGATGTCGAGCGAGCAGGGACTCGACGCCTACGGCGCCTCGACCTGGGGCCAGTTCTTCATCTATCAGGGTTTCAACCAGCACGCCGGCTGGATGCACACCTCGACCGGCGTCGACGCGGTGGATCAGTTCGCCGAAACCGTTATGAAGAAGGACGGCGGCTATTTCTATCGTTTCGGCAAACAGGAATTGCCGCTGAAAACGCGTGCGATCGCCATCCGTTACCTCGGCAAGGACGGCGCGATGAAGTCGCGCACGTTCACTGCGTATTTCGCCCAGCCCGGGCCGATCGTCGCCAAGGAAAACGGCAAGTGGATCGCCGAGGCATTGATGAACGAACCGATCCCCGCGCTGGAACAAAGCTGGTTGCGCACCAAGACCACCGATCTCGCGAGCTACATGAAGATCGCCGAGCTCGAAGCCAACTCATCCAACAACACCCTGTTTGCCGACGACAAGGGCGAAATCGCATTTCTGGTGCCGCAGTTCATCCCCAAACGCGACAACCAGTTCGATTACATGAAGCCCGTGGACGGCAGCAATCCCGCCACCGCGTGGCAGGGCCTGACGCCGATCAAGGACATGCCCAATGTGATCAACCCACCCAACGGCTGGGTGTTCAATACCAATGACTGGCCGTGGACGGCGGCCGGCAAGGACAGCCCGAAAGCCGCCGACTATCCGCAGTACATGGATATGTTCGGCCCGAATCCGCGCAGCAAGCATGCGCTACTCATGCTGACCAGCGCACATGATTTCACTAAAGCCAAGTTGATCACCGATGCCTTCGATTCGTACCTGCCGGCATTCGCGCGACTGATTCCGATTCTGGTCAAGGATTACGACGGCCTGCCCACGAGCGATCCGTTGAAAGCAAAACTGGCCGG
>JBOIBL010000126.1:0-3271 GCA_050739495.1 Gammaproteobacteria bacterium
GTTCTGGAAAGACACGCTCGGCAATCTGTACGGACAGTTGTTGCACGAAGGTCATTTTTTCGATCCGCTGGCACGCGATCTGGAAGCGTTCCTCAACTCGAGTCAGGCGCATGTTGCCGGCGAAGTGAAACTCACCCTGTATCCACGCACCTGGTCGGTGGACGGCGTGCGTTCGCCGTACTCGCTGATGGATCAGAAAATTGCCAGCTACGGCGAGACCAATCGCTTGTGGAGCGGTGCCGAAGCTGCCGGTTTCGCCAAGATCTACGGCGTCCAGCAATTGCTCGCATTGCGCGCCGGGAGCGACGCATGAGGATTACGGCAGACAAAATTGCGTCAGTAACACGTAATCTCAAGCTTGATCGGACGCTCACGCTGTCGTCGCAGATCAGCGCGGAACACGGCACTGTCATCGCGGGCCGGATACTGACTGACAAATCCGCCTATAATCAGCTCGAAGATGTGTACGGACGCATGACCGTGGTGCACAGCGACGACATCATCGTCGGTGCGCTCGGGCATCGCAACGCGCTGCACGGTTACGAAGGCGTATTGCCGAAGCAGGTCGAAACCGGGCAAGTGCTGCATGTGCTGAACATGGGTGGCGTGATCGGCGAATGCGTCTCGCACAATCCGGAAGTAGGTAAACCCTTCGAGTTCGAAGTGCTGGGTCAGGTGCTGGTGTATCCCGAATTCCAGTCGCGCCAGGGCGAACCCGCCAACGTCCGCATGGGTGCGATCCGCGGTAACGGCAAGGCGACCGGCTGCAAGGTGATCTATGTCGCTGGTACCTGCATGAATGCGGGCAAGACCGCGGCGGCGTGCGCGATCGTGCGGCGTCTGAGTCAGGCCGGTTATCGCGTCGGCGGTGCCAAACTCACCGGTGTTTCGTTGATGCGAGACACTTTGAGCATGCGCGACTATGGTGCCGAGGTGACGCTGGATTTCACCGATGCCGGCATCGTCTGTACCGGCGCCGACACGGCCGCAAACGTGTCGCGTTTGATTTTCTCGGAACTGTCATCCCGCAATCTGGATGTCGTGGTGGCGGAGACTGGCGACGGCGTGATGGGCGATTACGGAGTGCAGGCGATCCTCGCCGACGAGGAACTGCGCGGCCTGATGGCGGGCTTCGTATTCTGCGCCAACGATCCGGTCGGCGTGGCCGGTGGCGTGCAACATCTGCGCGACACCTACGGCATCGGCGTGGATGTGGTGACCGGGCCGGCGACCGACAACAACGTCGGCGTGCGATTCGTCGAAAGTCAGGTCGGCCTGCCGGCGATCAATGCGCGCAACAATGCGCGTAACCTGGGCGATCGTCTGATCGCACGGCTCACCCAACAGGGTATCGGTCACGCATGAGCATGGTCGATGTCTGTATCCTGGGTGGTTCAGGTTATGGCGGCGGTGAATTGCTGCGGCTGCTGTCGCAGCATCCACAGGTAAAAACCCTGCACGCCGTGTCACGCAAACATGCCGGCGAACCATTCTGGAAAATACATCCCAATCTGCGCAACGTGCTAAACGGTACGTTCGATGCCGCACCGGATTGGGCGGCGCTTGCCGACGCTGAATATACGGTGGTGTTCTCAGCCATGCCGCATTTCGAACTGGCACAGCAATGGCAGGAGCTTGAAGAGACATGGTCAAAATACAAATTCGAACAACGTCTGACTGTCATAGATCTGTCGGGTGATTTCCGGTTCGATGATGCCGGGCAGTTCAGAAATGCTTACGGCAAACCGCACCCGTGTCCGGGCGTGATGAAAGAATTTGTCTATGGCTTGCCGGAATGGCAGCGGGAAAAGATCGTCGGTGCGAAACGCATAGCCAATCCCGGGTGCTTCGCCACCGCGATCCAGCTTGCGCTGTTGCCGTTGGCGGGGCTGAATGGTTTGGGTCTGATCGCGGTCGCCGGAGCTACCGGTTCATCCGGTTCTGGCGCCACGCCATCGGAGACCACGCATCATCCGACCCGCGCTCATGATTTCCGCGCCTACAAGGTGTTGTCGCATCAGCATGAGGCCGAGATCGTGAGTTTGCTCGAGACCACCGGAACCCGTGATTACCATCTCGCGTTTGTGCCGCATTCGGCGCCGCTGGTACGCGGTATCTTCGTCACCGCGCAACTGCGTCCGCCGCCGGCGCTGGGGCTGAATGCCGATGCGCTGCGGGAGCGCTATGCGCAAACGTATACGAATTCTCCTTTTGTGAGACTGGTCGAGGACACGCCGCGGGTCGCGGCGGTGGTCGGCAGCAATTTCTGCGAACTCAGCGTACACGAGCGCGATGGCAACGTGGTGGTGATGGCGGCGCTCGATAATCTGGTTAAAGGAATGGCCGGGCAGGCGGTACAGAATATGAATATCGCATTGGGATTTGATGAACGCGAAGGCTTGAAAGCGCCGGGGTTTTATCCAGTATAAACATACTTCGTCATTCCCGCGAAAGCGGGAATCCATCTTGATTATCAAAATGGACGTTGATTTGTGCAGGCGTGACGAATGCCTGGGGTTTGCTCAGATCTTACTGACCAACGCATCCAGCCAGCGCACCGGCAACACGCTACGCAGGAAGGCAAGTGCGTATGCCGGCACGGTCACGTAATAACGTGCTTTTGGCCGGGCACTTTCCAGCGCATGCACGATGCGTCGCGCCACGGCTTCCGGCGGCAGGGTGAATGGCGTGTTGTCTTTTTCGGCGCCGCTCTGGGCCCGCAAGCGCGCATAGGTTTCGCGATGCACGCTGTTGGCGGTATCGACATATTCGTCGAAGTTCAGCAGGGAATTGTCGCGGAAACGACTTTTGATCGGCCCGGGGCAGATCAGGCTCACCTCGATGCCGCTGCCGCGCAGTTCCTGACGCAGGGTATCGGTGATGCCTTCGAGCGCAAATTTGCTGGCGTTGTAGGCGCCACGCCATGGCATGGCGACGCTGCCTAGAATCGAACTGATCATCACGATGCGGCCATGTCCCTGCCGGCGCATGAAGGGCAGTACTTCACGGGTCAGGTCCATCACGCCGAAGAAATTGGTATCGAACTGGCGTTGCAGTACTTCGCGTTCGAGATCCTCGACCGCACCGGGAATGGCCATGCCGGCGTTATTTACCAGCGCGTCGAGACTTCCACCGCTGAGCGTCAGGGTTTCGTCGAGCGCGGTCTGTATCGAAACCGGATCGGCGATGTTGAGAAAAACAGTTTTGAGTCCGGCTTGCTGCAGGCGTGCAGCATCTTCCGCTTTGCGTACGCAGGCAATCACGTTCCAGC
>JBOIBL010000127.1:0-5602 GCA_050739495.1 Gammaproteobacteria bacterium
TTTCTGGAAACGGAGATGCAGAAGTATCTGTTCGAGGGTGGCGCGAAGAAGCCGGAAGGGTATAAGCCGGAGGAATAGTTCTTGTCATTGCGAGGACGTAGTGACCACCAGGGATTTCTACCATCCCTGGCGGTCGCGCGGGAATGACGGTTGAGACGGCCGAGCCGCTCAAAAATTCCCCCTCATCCCAACCTTCTCCCGCTAGGGGAGAAGGAGCAAGAAAAAAGCGGCCAAAGGCCGCACTTAATCAAGAACTGGATTCCAGCTTTCGCTGGAATGACGAAGGAGTGGCCTTCGGCCAGCTTAATCCCCCTCACCCTCATCTTTCCTCCCGGGAACCGTTCCTGCGTTTCCGGGACTTCCGCCTTCCTGGCGGTCGCGCAAGGGGAGAGGGGAGAAGGAAGGAATCCCTTTTATTAGCTCGCCGTCAGATATTGCACACTGAACCAGCGCCGATCATCCGTCCAGACTTGCTCGACACGATACCCCGCCTTCTCGGCAAGTTTCGCGAAACCTTCCAGCGTGTGCTTGTAACTGTATTCCGTGACGATATGTTCGCCTTCGCGGAAACTGAAAGTCTCATCACCGACATGTACGATCTGCGCCGTAGCACTCACCAGATGCATCTCGATGCGGCTTTCTGCGGAATTGAACGGTGCTTCGTGCCGGAACCGGGCGAGATCGAAGTCGCCATTCATCTCCTGATTGATGCGCCGCAGGATGTTGAGATTGAAATCCGCCGTAACTCCGGCGCGATCGTTGTAGGCGGCTTCCAGGATAAGTAAGTCCTTTCTCAAATCCACGCCAATCAATAGCGCGCTGTCGGCACCCGCCAACTGGCGCAGTTGTTTCAATAAGCGCACCGCGGCGGTGGGCTCGAAGTTGCCGATTGTGGAGCCCGGGAAATAGATCGCGACCCGTTCGATGGCTCGTGAGGGCTGTGGCAGTTCGAACGGTTGCGAGAAATCCGCGCAGACCGGCAATACTTCCAGATCGGGATAGCGCTGGTTTAACTGATCGGCGGCATTCACCAGATGCGTGCGTGAGATATCTACCGGCACGTAAGCGACAGGCTTGCGTAGTGCCTCAAGCAACAATTTTGTTTTCAGGCTGCTGCCGCTGCCGGGTTCCACCAGCAACAGGCGCGGGCCGAGTGCGGCAGCCATCTCCGGCAGGTGTGTTTCCATGATGCCGAGTTCGGTGCGGGTCGGGTAATACTCCGGCAGCCCACAGATCGCGTCGAACAGTTCGGATCCACGTGTATCGTAGAAATATTTGCTGGGTAGCATCTTTTGCTGCGCATGCAGGCCCGCAAGAATTTCGTCACGCACGTCGCCCGCTTGTGGGTGGTAGTCGTGCAAGGTAACGGATAATGTTTGTGACACCTGCATCTCATGCATCCCTGGCAAGACGCAGTCCGGAAAATTGCCAGCGCGCGTCGGGTGGAAAGAAATTGCGGTAAGTGCAGCGGATATGTGATTGTGGCGTGGCACAGGACCCGCCGCGTAACACCATCTGGTTGGACATGAATTTGCCATTGTATTCACCCAGCGAACCAGTCAACGGTTTGAAACCCGGATAGCGCATGTACGGACTCATGGTCCATTCCCAGACATCGCCGTACAGTTGATGCGGTGACGTCGAGTCAGCGGATACAGCCGGATGATAGTTGCCCTGTTCCATGAAGTTGCCCGTTATCGCTTGTCCGGAAGCGAGGGTCTCCCATTCCGCTTCGGTCGGCAGTCGCGCGCCAGCCCAACGCGCGTACGCATCGGCTTCGTAGTAACTGATATGGGCGACCGGCGCAGCGAGTTCCAATTCACGCACCCCGCCCAGGGTGAATTCGCCATCCAGTTCCGCATTCCAGTACAGCGGGCGATTCCAGCCCAGGCGTTGCGCGGTCGCCCAGCCTTCCGATAACCACAGTTCCGGTGTGCGATAGCCGTCGGCGCTGATGAAGGCCAGATAGTCGCCGTTGCTGACCGGACGGTTGGCGATGGCATGCGCTTCCAGGAAGACCCGGTGCCGGGGCGATTCATTGTCGAAGGCGAACCCCTCGCCGTGATGACCGATCTCAACCAGACCGCCGGGACGGGCAATATATTTCAGCTCGGGGACCGAACCGGCCTTGGTCGCGGGCAGCTCGCGCCAGGCGGGCAACAGGGGATTCATGGACAGCACGTGCTTGATATCGGTCAGCAACAATTCCTGGTGTTGCTGCTCGTGATTGAGACCGAGCGTGACCAGGAAGGCCAGTTCCGGATCGGATGCCGTGCGCGCCAGCAGCGTTTGCATGTATTCATCCACATGCTGGCGATAAGCGAGGATTTCAGCCACACCGGGGCGTGACACCAGGCCGCGTTGCAGACGCGGGTGCATCTTGCCGACGGTGTTGTAATAGGAATTGAACAGATAATCGAACTGCGGATGAAAGACCCGGTAGTCCGGCAGGTGCGCGGTTAGCAGGAAACGTTCGAAAAACCAACTGGTATGCGCAAGATGCCATTTCGTCGGACTCACATTCGGCATGCTCTGTACCGTCATGTCTTCCGGGCTCAGCGTGCGACACAGTTCCACGCTGAGCGCACGTACCTGCCGGTAGTGCTGCGCAAGTACGGCAGACCCGGTGTCGGCGGAGCGGGAATGGGCGACGGTAGGCATGGCGGGTCGGTGCACTGCTGGGTACGGGAGGAAAGAGTAAACAGCAAACCGGGAACTGTCAAAACGGGATTATGCCCGCTATATCCGGTTAATTAGGGCAACATTTTGCGGGATCAGCCGCTATAACGCTGGAACACCAGCGAAGCGTTGGTGCCGCCGAAACCAAAGCTGTTGGACATCACGCGCTGAAGTTGTGCGGTCTGTGTCTCGCGCACGATCGTCAGCCCCTCGGCACCCGGATCGAGCGTTTCGATGTTGATCGAAGGTGCGATAAAGTTTCCTTCCATCATCAGCAGGCTGTAGATGGCTTCATGCACCCCGGCCGCACCGAGCGAATGACCGGACATGGATTTGGTGGATGAGAGCGGCGGTGCGGAATGACCGAACGCCTCGCGGATCGCATTCAGTTCCACCGTGTCGCCGGCCGGTGTCGAGGTACCGTGCGCGTTGATGTAATCGATCGCGCCCTCCACCGTGCCGAGTGCCGTTTGCATGCAGCGCACCGCACCTTCACCGGATGGCGATACCATGTCGTAACCGTCCGAAGTCGCGCCATACCCCACCAGTTCGGCATAGATATTCGCACCCCGTTTCAGTGCATGATCCAGTCGTTCCAGTACCAGGATGCCGCCGCCACCTGCGATCACGAAACCGTCGCGGCTGGTGTCGTAAGGACGCGATGCCGTGGCCGGCGCATCGTTGTATTTGGATGAAAGTGCGCCCATGGCGTCGAACATGCCGGTCATGCCCCAGCTCACTTCCTCGCCGCCACCGGCGAACACCAGATCCTGTTTGCCCAACTGGATCTGTTCCATCGCTACGCCGATGCAATGCGCCGAAGTCGCGCAGGCTGAAGAGATGGAATAATTGAGACCCTTGATCCGGAACGGCGTAGCCAGCCCCGCGGACACCGTCGAAGCCATGGTCCTCGGCACCATGTAGGGCCCCACCCGCCGCACGCCCTTGCTGCGCAGCGTATCGGCCGCGATGATCTGGTTGGCGACCGAACTGCCGCCGGAGCCGGCGATCAGACCAACACGCGGGTTGGATACCTGCTCGGGCGTGAGTCCGGCATCGTCGATGGCCTGTTGCATGGCGACATAGGCATAAGCGGCGGCATCTCCCATGAAACGTTTGAGCTTGCGGTCGACCAGCGCTTCCAGATCGATCTCGGGTGTGCCTGCAATCCGGCTACGCAGGCCGAGTTCCGCGTATTCCGGCACATAGGTGATCCCGGAATGTCCCTCGCGTAGCGAACGGGCGACACTCGCCTTGTCGTTACCGAGACAGGAGACGATGCCGAGTCCGGTCACTGCTACCCGCGTCATGTCATTACCTCAGAACGTGTCGGTGGAGGCGAACAATCCGACCCGTAGGGAATCCGCCGTGTAGATTTCGCGGCCGTCCACCAGCATGCGGCCATCGCCGATACCCATCACCAGTTTGCGCTCGATGACGCGTTTCATGTCGATCTCGTAGGTCACTTTGGCCGCGCTCGGCAGCACCTGACCGGTAAAGCGTACCTCCCCCACGCCCAGAGCGCGGCCGCGGCCGGGATTGCCCCGCCAGCAAAGGAAGAAACCCACAAGCTGCCACAGGGCGTCGAGCCCCAGACAGCCCGGCATCACCGGATCGCCCTGGAAGTGACAAGCGAAGAACCACAGATCCGGGCGGATATCGAGTTCCGCCACGATGTGGCCCTTGCCGTGCTTGCCACCATCGGAATTGATCTCGGTGATACGGTCGAACATCAGCATGTTGGGCAGCGGCAGCTGACCGTTGCCGGGTCCGAACATCTCGCCGCGCCCGCAGGCCAGCAGTTCATCGCGGGTGAATGAGGATTGATTCATGGCGGTTCCGGGATGCCTCTATGACGGAATAAAAATGAGGGAGCTGAACGGCTCCCTTGATTGTGGCGATGCGGTACATGCCCGCGAAACCCCGCCACAATACCAGACTCCGGCGCCTCCTACCGGCACGGGAGGGCTATCGGACGGCCTGCCGGGGCCGGATCCGTTGAATTTTGGGAAGCGGGACCGCTAGACGGAACTGCCCTCATCGCGGGAAGCCGGCTCGGGCGGCGACTGGTTCGGTACGGAAACCGCCGCCTGCGTCCGCAGCATCGCACCCAACCGCCGCATTTCGGCACCGACATGGGCACGATCGAAATCCGCCGCCCGCACTTGTGCCAGCAAGGCATGCATCAGTTTGATCCACGTCGCGGGATGCCGGTCCGGCTGCACTGCGCCAAACACCCGCCAATGCAGATTCACGGACGGCGCGACGCGTTCGAGTTCGGCCGTATGGTGATCGAGGACGGCGAGATTCGATGGCTGCCCGGGTTCATTGTTGAGCATATCGCGCAAGCTTGTCAGGGCATCGGCGACTCGTTTTCGCACTACCTGCTCGGTGCGAATCGGATACACGAACCAGGTCGCCGCGACTCCACAAAGCGCGCCGATCACGATGCACAGCACGCGAATTGACAGCAGCCATGCGATGCCGGTGCCATGTGATTCCTGCAGTAGAGCGAAAATCAACGTCGCGCATGCGGCCCAATACGCGTAATTGATCTGGCGCAGCCAAATGCCGAGAAACAGCACGAAAAAGACCGTAGCAGCATAGGCGGGCGGGTTTGGAAACACGATATACCCAACCAGCGCGGCGATAAATGCGCCGCCGATCGCACCGCCCAGGCGCAGCAGTCCTTTATAGATCGCATCGCCGCGACCCAGTGCACCACTGCAGACGATGAATGCAGTCAGTACCACCCATGCCCAGTGGGTGGGAAAGATGAGCATGCCGATTGCAAACGCGAGACCGACCGCGACCAGCATCTGCAGCGCCATGCGCGTGGCGATATGCAGTTGCGCCTGACCCTCGCGTGCGCGAGTGATACGCGGCGGTTCTGCTTGTTCCGCCGCGAGGCCGATGCGGATAC
>JBOIBL010000128.1:0-2533 GCA_050739495.1 Gammaproteobacteria bacterium
CTCATGAACTCCTCGCGCCGCCGCCGCTTGTTCGTGGCGGGCGTCGCGGCCTTGCTGTTGCTCGCGATGCTGCAACCGATGTGGCAGTTCATCCGACCGCGCGGTATCGACGGGCCGACCAGTATCGGTGGCGTAACCCTGAAGATGCTACCGGACGACAACACCAGTACGTTTCTGGTGGAAGTGGACACAGCAGCCGGCACACCGCTGGTGATGACCGACGAAGTGACGCGCCGCGTTGCCGCGCTGCTTGGCAACACACGATACGTCCGCGATTTTCAGGCCTTCATGGCGAACCCGGCGCCGCCGGATTTCGCCGCGCTGGTGCGCGGCGACCTGATTCGTGGTGGTCATGATTTCGCGCAGATCCGCGTTAACCTGGTCGCCAAGGATAAGCGGCCACCTTCACACAGGATTGCACAACAGTTGGAGCCGGGTCTGGCCAGGATCGCCGCTGTGTACCCGGGCGCACGCATCAAATTGTATGAGACACCGCCCGGCCCGCCGGTTCGGGCGCAGGTGCTGGCTGAATTGTACGGACCGGATTATCAAAAGCTGCGGGAAAATGCGGCTTACGTGCGCAATGCATTCAGTCACACCTACGGCATGATCAATGTCGACGATTCCGTGACCGGTGACGCGGAAGAGTACAGGCTGTTGGTGGAGCCGGCACGCGCCGCTCTGGCAGGCGTGCAGGCGGGCGATGTGGCACGCACCCTGCATGATTATCTTGCCGGTTTCGACATCGGCATGCTGCATGTCAATGATGCACGTGAACCGATCGCAGTGCGGGTCCGTATCCCGCAGGGCGATCGCGGTTTCATCCGTCAGGTACTGGATCTGCGTATCACGGCAGCGAACGGACGCACGGTACCGCTCGGCAGTGTGGTCACGGTTCAGCAGCATGTGCTGCAGAAACCGATCTACACCAAGGATCAGCACCAGGTCGTCTACGTAAGCGGCGAAACCCTGGAAGGCAGCCCTGTGAATGCCATACTCGCGTTACAGGGCGAATTGAATAACAAGCAGTTGCCGGATGGCACCACCTTGCACGCAGGCAATCTCGGTTTCGTGGCGGGCACGCCGGATGACGTGTCCAGATATCAGCTGAACTGGGACGGTGAGATGCGTCTCACTCTGGATGTGTTTCGCGATCTCGGCTCTGCGTTCATCGTTGCCCTGATATTCATTTATCTGCTGCTGGCGGCGTATTACCAGTCGTTCTTCATGCCACTGATCGTGATGGGCGCGATCCCGCTGACCTTGATCGGCGTGTTCCCCGGGCACTGGTTGCTCGGTCAGCCATTTACCGCGACTTCGATGATCGGAGTGATCGCGCTGGCGGGTATCGTGGTACGCAATTCGTTGCTGCTCATCGATTTCATTCTCGATTATCTGAGGCACGGCCGGCCGCTGGCGGAAGCGGTGATGGAAGCCGGTGCCGTGCGTTTCCGTCCGATATTGCTTACCGCGCTGGCGATCATTTCCGCGTCTGTGGTGATGGTGACCGATCCGGTATTCGGAGGGCTTGCGATCTCGCTGATCTTCGGTACGTTCGCATCGACCATTCTGACGCTGTTCGTGATCCCGCTGGTTTATTACTGGTGGGCGCGCCACGAAGCAGCGCGCGGTATGAATCATCGTGTTGCTGGCAACACGGTGGTATCGGTTTCCTGAATGTTAATTCCGGTCTGGAACCGGGGAGGAGAGTGTCATGGCAAGGATAGTGGTATTAGGTGCAGGTGTGGGCGGACTGCCCGTCGCCTACGAATTGCGGGCAGAACTCGGCCGTACGCACGAGATCACCGTGGTCAATCCGGTGGAGGCGTTCCATTTCACGCCGTCAAACCCCTGGATCGCGGTGGGTTGGCGCAAACCGCAACAGGTCGTGGTGCACATGAAGCGGCCGCTGGAACGCAAAGGCATCCGGCTGATCGTGAGTGCCGCGAAAGCCGTCAAGCCGGCTGAGCGTGTAATCGAACTGGTAGATGGACAACGTCTTGAGTATGACTATCTTGTGATCACCACCGGACCGAAGCTGGCGTTTGACGAAATTCCAGGATTGGGACCGGACGGCGGTTTTACGCAATCGGTTTGCACCCTGGAGCATTCCAAGAGTGCCTACACCGCGTATGAGAAATTCCTGGAGAACCCGGGGCCCATCGTGGTGGGCGCGGTGCAGGGAGCGAGTTGCTTCGGACCGGCCTATGAGTTTGCGATGATCCTCGACAGTGACCTGCGCAAACGCAAACTGCGTCACAAGGTGCCGATGACGTTCGTTACCAGTGAACCTTATATAGGGCATCTGGGTCTCGGCGGCGTCGGTGATTCGAAAGGCTTGCTGGAATCCGCAATGCGGGAGCATCACATCAAATGGATCACCAACGCCAAGGTCAAGGAAATCACCAGCGGCCAGCTAACCGCAGTCGAACATGATGTGGATGGCAAGCCATTGCGTGAACATCGAGTCCCATTTGCCTATGGAATGTTGCTGCCGGCCTTCAAGGGCGTGGATGCACTGATGGGCGTGGAA
>JBOIBL010000129.1:0-1614 GCA_050739495.1 Gammaproteobacteria bacterium
TCATCTGTCTCGCAATCATCTACTGGATATTCCGCACCGGATACCGGCTCAAAACCTAGCGTTCGGCGTGAATCTTATGCGTGCACTGGCATGCATGCGATAGAAAACATTTACTGATAACTGGCAATCACGCCCACTCGGTCAGCCCTTCCAGTTCGTAAACACGCTTCCAGCTGGCTCTTGCTTTCACGTTACTCGCGAGCCGGCGCAGCGCCGGCCATTCCGTGGCGGGTTTCGGCATGTTCCTGGACCAGCGCATCAGCATCGTGGCGTACAGATCAATGAGACTGAATGTGTCACCGAGGACGTGTGGGCCATGTGCCGCAAGCTGCGCGTCGAGTCGATCCCAGGCAGCCTCGACCCGCTGGCTCGCGAACCGTTTGATTTCGGCCTCGTTCCCGATTGCACCGTATTCGGCCGGATAGAACCATTGCCGGAACGCCGGTTGCAGAGTATTGGCGAAATGGAACATCCATTGCAGATATAGTGCGCGCGTGGCTGCGCCCGGTAGCGGTGCCAACTTTGCGTCGGGATGGCGTTCTGCCAGCAGCATGAGCAATCCGGCGCATTCGTAGTACGGTTTGCCATCGACGATCAGCGTCGGCACCACGCCATTCGGGTTGAGTTTCAGATAGTCGGCACTCTTTTGCTGTTTCGCATCAAGGTCAAGCAGATGCAGTTTGTGCGGCACACCCGACTCAAGCAGTGTCAGATGCACCGCCATGCTCGCAGCACCAGGAGAATAGTAGAGGGTGTACATGTCGTCTCCGTCTCGAAGAGCCAGATTCATACTGGACGTGGCCAAAATTTGATGCTGCCCCGTTAGCGGAGCCGGTATCAACCTCAGATTCCGATCTGCAGCCCGACCGCCATCGCCTGAGAAAACGGGATGTGGTAGGAAGCGGTTGCATCTTCCGTGTTACGCGCCATCCACACGAATAAACGGTCGCGCCAATACGCCATGCCGTGCTGTTTGCGTCCGGCGAGCATGTCCACCTGACCGATGATGTAATGGATATCATCGAGATCCAGCTTGAGACCGAGTTGCGCACAGTAGGCAAGCTCGGACGGTACGTTAGGTGTCTGCATGAAGCCGTAATGCATGATTACCCGGTAGAAACCCTGTTCCAGTTCCGTCAGTTCAAGCCGCTCCTCCTGACTGACCTTGGAAACCTGTTCGATGATCACCGTCACCAGAACCACTCTCTGATACAAGACCCCGGTGTGTCGCACCAATTGTTGCAACGCTGGCGGCGCCTGCTCGAGCCTGCCGGTAAAGAACACACCTGTCCCTGACACCCGCGCGACTTTATCGCCGACCAGACGACCGATGAACGTCTCCAGCGAAGTCGCGACTTCAGATATCTGCTCAGCCAGCAGTGCGCTACCGCGATGCCAGGTAGTCATGATGGCGAACAACGCCAGGCCGGTGGCGACTGGCAACCAGCCGCCGTCGGGAATCTTCAGCAGATTGGAACCCAGGAACCCCAGGTCGATGGCAAGGAACACCATCAGGAATGTCAGCGCCGCCGGTAACCGCCAGCCACCGCGTTCACGCGCGACGTTGAATGCCAATACGGTGGTGATAGCCATGGTGGAATTGACCGCCACGCC
>JBOIBL010000130.1:0-5650 GCA_050739495.1 Gammaproteobacteria bacterium
AGGGGGTAGGATTCGAACCTACGTAGGCGTAAAGCCAGCAGATTTACAGTCTGCCCTCGTTGGCCGCTTGAGTACCCCTCCACGGACGAAGCCGCGAATTGTCTGATAATTCACGGGCTTGTGTCAACCATCGATGCCATCAAACAGCGGCGCCGACTGGATTAAACCCGGGGCTGGCCCTCGCTCAGGCCCCTGAAAACCCGCTTTCCGCCGCCCCAAAAAAACCGGGGGCAAATTGCCCCCGGCGAAACCCAGATTCGAGGCAGCGTCCCTGCCGCCTCTTGGACTCAAGTTTTACAGACGGATACCGAGGCTGGTCTTCCAGTACTTCTCAATCTGCTTGACCGTGCTCTTCGGCAGCGGCACGTAGTCCAGTGCCTCAGCCTGGGACTGGCCATGAACCAGCGCCCACTTCAGGAACTCGAGCACCTGCTTGTTCTGCGCCTTCGGGTAGTCCTTACGCATCAGCATGTAGGTACCGGCGGTGATCGGCCAGCTCTCGGCGCCCGGCTGATCGGTCAGGATCAGGTAGAAGTCTTCGACCTTGCCGAAATCCGCATTGGCGGAAGCAGCCTGGAAGGTCTTCAGTTCCGGGGTAACGGTCTTGCCGTCATGGTTGATCATGCGGGTGTAGGTCATGCTGGCTTGCTTGGCATACGCGTATTCGACGTAGCCGATCGAACCACGGATCTGGTTCACGAAGCCCGCAACACCGGCATTACCCTTGCCGCCCACGCCGACCGGCCAGGCAACCGAGGTATCCGAGCCGACCTTGTCCTTCCACTCGGAAGAGACCTTGGCCAGGTAGTTGGTGTAGTTGAAGGTGGTGCCCGAACCGTCCGAACGGTGCACGACCGTGATGGCGGAATCCGGCAGGCTCACGCCCGGGTTCAACTTGGCGATCGCCGCGTCATTCCACTTGGTGATCTTGCCCAGGTAGATATTGGCCAGGGTGGCACCGTCCAGCACCATCTCGCCCGGCTTGACGCCCGGCAGGTTCACGACCGGGGTGATGCCAATGATCACTTCCGGGAACTGGGCCAGACCCTGCTTCTTCAGTTCTTCCGGCATCAGCGGCTTGTCGCTGTTGGCGAATTCCACAGTCTTCGACTCGATCGCCTTGATGCCGCCACCGGAACCGATGGCCTGATAGTTAACCGAGATGCCCTTGTCTTTCTGATACTGATCGGCCCACTTGGCGAGCACGGGATAGATAGCCGTACCGCCGGCGCCGTTCAGCAACTTGCCGTCGGCCATTGCGGCACCGCCGCTAACCGCTGCCGCGACCAACGTGGTCACCGCAGCCGCTTTGATGAATCGTCCGAACATAACATTCTCCTGTTACAAACATGCCCAAATAATGACAAGCGCCACTGTAGGTCGGTGCCATGACTACGGTATGACATGAATATGACGGTTGCGTGACACTCCTTCCGGCCCTGAATCTACGTGTATCGGGCTTCCGAAGGGCGTCTCCAAAAATCAGGGATTTCAGCGGTACCCAAAAGAAAAGGCGGACCGAAGTCCGCCTTTCAAGTGCTCAGGAGTGCACGGATAATCGATTAGAACGCGATCTGCGCCCACACACCGATTTCGTTGGTCTTCAACTCATTGGTGTTGTCAGCCAGTTTCTCGCTCTTGTAAGCGACGGCCCAAGTGATGTTCTTGTTGCTCTTGAACGACACACCCGCGTTGTAGTAGGTGTCTTTCAAAGCAGAGTTGGTGTCCTTGTTGGGCTTGGCCGAGTCATAACGGGCAAACAGAGCAACGTCCGGGCTGATGTTGAAGTTCGCGAACAGCGAATAGCCATCGGCCTTGTCGGTAACCGCGCTGGTCACTGCAGTCCAGTTGTCAGCCGAGAAGTATTCCAGACCAACGTTGAACGACTCGTTCTTGTAGTCAGCCAGCACGTCGAAACGGCTCGCGGTATTCACCGCCGGGACCGCTTCAGTGTCCTGACCGCGCTTGCCGGAGTAAGCGCCCAAGGCAACCGTGAAGCCACTGGTAGCAAACGACACGCGACCTTCTTCGTCCACGCCCTTGCTGCGGCTCGGGTTGTGGTAGCCACCACCGTTAACCACGGAGAACGCGTAGTTCACGTTGCCGTTCTTGCCCAGGAAGTGCGCGCCCCAGTCAGCCGAGTTGCCGAAGTGCAAACGGTCGATCAGGGTGTTTTCCACGAAGCGGTAGCCATAGACGCCTTCCGCGAACGGGATCCAGGGCATGTCGGCCGAACCCAAACGCAGGTTCGCGGCATCGCTCCAATGAGCCTGCACGTAAGCCTTCTTCACGTACACCTGGGTGTTCTTGTCGGTGCTGGAATAATTGAAGTCGGTGGTCAAATCGGCTGACCACATGTCGTCGAACTTGTGATCCACGCCCAGGTAGAAACGCTTCACGTCAAAGCCCAGACCGTTCGGATCGACATCGGTGCCATTCTTCTGGGTGTTGATGCTGGTGAAATCCCAGTACATCTTTCCGCCAATCTTGGTGTTGTCGGCCCAGGAATTGTCAGCGTGTGCCTGCATGGTAAGGCAGGAAGCCCCCGCCACCAGTGCCGCCGCCAAGTATTTGTTACGCATTGCCTGACTCTCCATAAATATTTAAACGGCCCTCAGGGACCGGGGGGTAGCTTGATTTACAGGCGGAAAGGTTAAAGAAGAAATATGGCAGTTTTGTTACGGTTGGGTGGAAGTTCGGTGACGGATTGTCATATACGGGGGCCGGGCTAAAAATCCGGAAACAAATTGTTGGTGGATTTAGCCCAGTCCGCCCCTCACGCCCCGCGACAAGCATTTCCTTGAACGCAAGATCGCCGCCTTCAGCAGTCTTGAAATGCGCTCGAGGTGCATGTGACCCGAAGCAGCTATGATTTTGGGATAGTGCCTGCAGCGGGCAATACTCGCTGGATGGTGGTTACGAGCGCATCGAGATTATTCTTGAGCAGGCAATCCGTCGCGCCTTTTGCCTTCAACGTCTCCGGATTATTGTCGTCGAACGAACCAGAAACGATCAGCAGCGGGATATCGGGGAGGCGCTCGCGAACCAGGCCGAGAATATCCAGGACGTCCAGGTCGTGGCCATGGCTATCCGATAAAATCAGATCGTACGTGCGCTTGTTCAGGGCGGACAGGCACTCGGCACGGGACGCAGCCAGAAAGATTTCACAGTCCAACCCGGTTCTATCCAGCGTGAGCTGAATCAACTCGGCATCTATCGGGTTATCTTCGATATGCAGGATACGGACTTTTTGAGGGGTTTTCATATTGGGACCTCCAACAATTGAATAACTTAAACCGGGAGGTTTCCGGTTACTCATCAGTCAATCCGTGACCGCATCATTTGCCGCTTGGCACCTGATTCAACAACAGCCAGTACAGCCCGAGCTGGCTTACAACACCGGCGAAATTCGCGAATACTACCGGTTTGCGAACATAGCTATTGGCGCCGCTTTTATAGCTCTTGATCATGTCCTCCTCTTCGCTCGAGGAGGTCAGTATCACCACCGGAATATTGCGGGTCCGGTCATCCTGGCGCATACGGGTCAGTACATCTATGCCGTTGAGTTTCGGGAGCTTGAGATCAAGCAATACGACTGCCGGCATGTACGAAAGATCACGGCCCTCGAACGTTCCCATGCCAAACAGAAAATCCAGTGCTTCGACTCCATCGCGCACGACCTGTACATCATTCGCGATTCCGGATTGACTCAGCGACCTCAAAGTCATTTCCTCGTCATCCGGATTGTCTTCCACGATTAAAATCAATTTCCCGTCCATCTACAATCCTCCGCATAAATTTCCGTTTATCGTTTTGATTTCAATGATGCACAAGCACATTACGATTCAGCCGTTCTCTGGGCAACATTTTGTTCTTCAGCATCCGGTTCATGCTGCAGGGTAAAGAAGAACGCCGCGCCTTTGCCCGGCGTGGCCTGACACCAGATACGGCCACCGTGCCGCATCACGATGCGCTGCACCGTTGCGAGCCCTATACCTGTCCCCGGGAATTCATTGAACCCATGCAAGCGCTGGAATGCCCCGAACAGTTTGTCGACGTACGCCATATCGAAGCCCGCTCCGTTATCGCGCACGAACACCACCCGCCTCTCGCCTTCCTGCAGCATGCCAATCTCTATCCGCGGTTCCGCCGTCTTGCCAGTGAACTTCCAGGCGTTGCCCAGCAGGTTCTCAAGCGCCACGCGGATCAGACGCAGATCGGCGTTGACCACGATATTTTCCCAGATCGATATATTCACTTTGCGATCAGGATCGCGTTGCTGGAGTTCATGCAGCACCTGTGTCGCAAGTGCGCTGAGATCGATCTCGGCACGCGTCATCTCCAGTCGGGAAATTCGCGACAGGTTCAGCAGATCCTCGATCAACTGCCCCATGCGCGCCGCACCGGCCTGGATGCGACCGAGGTGGCTGCGCATCTTGTCATTGACCTGATCGCCAAAATCGACCAGCAATGCCTGACTGAACCCGTCGATCGCCCGCAATGGCGCGCGCAAGTCGTGTGAGACCGAATAGGAAAACGCCTCAAGCTCGCTGTTGATCTGCTGCAGCTTGTTGGTGCGCTCCTCGACGCGCGCTTCGAGTTCCAGATTCAGACGATGGACCTCGTCCTCCGCCCGCCGGCGATCATCTATATCGGTCACCGTGCCGATCCACTCGCGGAACTTTCCGTCGGCATCGAACACCGCCACCGGTCGCAAACTGACGATGCGGTATTGCGCTGACGCGGCCTGCCAGAGTCTAAGTTCGGCCTCGAACGTCTCCCGGGTCTCGGACGCTTGCGCTATCAGTCGTTCAAGCGTGGGCAGATCCTCGACATGGAACGCCTTGCGCCAACCCGCGCCGCGATATTCGCTGACAGCCTGGCCGGTGTATGCCTGCCATGACGCCTGCTCTTCTTCGAACTCCCAATCGCGATTGGCCACCCAGACCACAGTCGAGAGCGTCGAGACCAGTGCGCGGTAGCGTTTCTCACTGTTGCGCAAGGCCTGCTCGGCGCCTTTGCGTTCGCCGATCTCACGGCCCAGTTTCTGGTTCGATGCTTCGAGCGCTTCGGTACGTCCACCTATCTCGGCAAGCATGCGGTTGAAGGCATCGACCAGATACCCGATCTCGTCGTTGGTGCTCTTGCTGGCACGCGGCGAATAATCGCCTTTCTCCACCACCCGCTGCGCGAGACTGGCGATGGAAAGGATCGGTCTGGTGATGGTCGCCTGCAACCAGGTCGACAACAACAGCGAAACCAGCAGCGCGAAGCTGCTGACTGCGAGCACGATCCCGGTATAGCTGCGCACCCGTTGGTACAGGTTGTAATGCGCACGCAGATAGATCGAACCGATGATCTCGTGATTGGCGATGATGCGATGACTGATGACGATGTCATCACCCGTGAACTGCACCCCTTCGCTGTCCGGCAGTGCAGGAAAATCCACTGCATCACTGTCAGCTCTGGTGTAACGTCCAAAGATGACGCCTTTCGCGTTGTATAGCGCTGCGGCGTCTATCATGGGACGTGCCTGCAACAATGCCAGGTTCGCATTGGCGACTTTTGGATCGTCGAACTGCAGGGCGGGCACGCACGCGCGGCCGATCAATTCCGCCTGGGTGCTGAGATCGTCGGCCCAGGTCTTTTT
>JBOIBL010000131.1:0-3344 GCA_050739495.1 Gammaproteobacteria bacterium
GCGTTGCTGCGGTTACTGACTCCTGTGGCAAAACTCTATACCGGCAAGCAAGCCATCGCCATTGCCAGCGAAGTGCTGGAATGCTTTGGTGGTCAGGGCTACATCGAGGATACCGGGCTGCCGGCGCTGTTGCGTGATTGCCAGGTGTTATCGATCTGGGAAGGTACCACTAACGTATTGTCGCTGGACGTGTTACGGGTGCTGGAACAAACCGATGCCCTGCAAATATTCGCAGCGGATACCAGGCAGCGGCTGGAGTCGGCACGCAAACCCGAATTGCAGGATTGTTTACAGAAGGCGCTCACCTCACTCGCGGAACTAGAAGCCTGGTCGGCCAATGCGGCGAGTGCCGACCGTGATGTACTTGAGACCAGTGCCCGTCGTTTCGCCTTCAGCCTGGCACGAATCCGTATTGCTGCACTATTGGTGGAAGCGGCAGAAACCGGTGTAGTGGATGCCAGCGTGCCCCGGCGCTGGTGTCGCAAAAATCTGCTGCTGATATGAAAGGGATGTAACATCGCATGCGCTCATCACCGTACGAAATAACACCATAACGAACTTCATAGCTTGACTGAGCAAAAATCCCACCCGTCATATTCCCTGCGTCGCGACTACGTGCTGTGGGCGCTGGTGTTTGGGTTGATCGTGCTGACGGCATTCGCGCCCGGCAAGATTGGAACCTATCCACAATTGGTGGATTGGCCGACGATTCAGGTCTTGCTGGGTCTGTTGATTCTTACCAGTGGCATCGAATTCTCAGGCTGGCTATCGAGAGTGTCCAGCCGCATCGTGCTGCATATCCATAGCGAGAGAACGCTTGCGCTGTTCCTGATACTGCTGTCGGTATTGCTGGCAATGGGATTGACCAACGATATCGCCCTGTTCATCGTCGTGCCGCTGACCCTGAGTCTGGGTCGCATCATGGTGTTGCCACTCAGGCGGCTGGTGATCTTCGAGGCGTTGGCAGTCAATAGCGGATCGTTGCTGGTCCCCATCGGTAATCCGCAGAATATCTTTCTGTGGCAGCATTCGGGCGTGAGCTTTGTCGCGTTCACCTGGGAAATGCTGCCGCTGTTCGCGATCTGTTTCGTGATTCTGGCGGTATTCACTTTCGCGGCATTCAAGGCCGAACCGCTACCCAGGAACGATGTACCACCACCGATCCTGGATCGCCGCCTGTTACTGGTCTCGACGCTGTTATATCTGCCGTTTCTGGTGATGGCTGATCTGCATCACACAGCGTTCGCTCTGGGGTTGGTGGCGCTGGTATTTCTGGTCGCGGCGCCGCGAATCCTTTACCGGGTGGATTGGCCGTTGTTGATTGTATTCGCGCTGATGTTCATCGATCTCAGGTTGTTGGCGCAACAAGCGTGGATGGCAGGCGCGATTGCTGCATTGAAACTGCATCAGCCGTTGGGCTTGTTCGCCACGGGAGCATTGTTGTCGCAGGGCATCAGCAATGTGCCGGCTTCAATCCTGCTCGCGGGCTATTCGAACGACTGGGCGGCGATTGCATGGGGAGTCAATGTGGGCGGGTTTGGTCTGGTAACGGGTTCGTTGGCGAATCTCATCGCCTTGCGCATCGGACACCAGCGCGGCAATCTGGCGGCGTTCCATGCCTGGGCAATACCGTTTTTTCTGCTGTCCGGGCTGCTCTCCTGCTTGTGGCTGTTGTGGCATTGAGCGACGTGCTGGCACCGGCTGTGCCGGTCAGGCAAAATACGCTTTCCTGACAATATGGAAGCGCCGGTTTGAGTACCGCCATCCCCACCTCGACTGCAATCAGTGGTGCACGTCGCACCGTGATGCTGCCGTCACCCTTCATGATGCGCTCGGGCGGAGTATTGCAAGACGCCCAGATCGTTTGTGAGACCTGGGGGCGGCTCGCAGCGGACAAAAGCAATGTCCTGTTGTTGTTCACCGGATTGTCACCGTCCGCACACGCAGCGTCTTCACCGGCCGACCACACGCCAGGCTGGTGGGAAGAGATGCTGGGTCCTGGCAAGCCGCTGGATACACAACGTTTCCATGTGGTGTGCATGAATTCGATCGGGAGTTGTTTCGGTTCGACTGGACCGGCCTCGATCAATCCCGGTAGCGGCCGGCCTTACGCACTGGATTTTCCGACCTTGACTGTCGAGGACATCGCCAGTGCGGCCCGGGAAGCACTGCGAGTGATGGATATCCCACGCGTGCATGTGGTCATGGGCGCATCGCTGGGCGGCATGAGCGCGCTTGCCTACACACTGCTGTTTCCGGGTGAAGCCGATGCGCTGGTCAGCATTTCGTCCGCCACGCATTCCGAACCTTTTGCAATCGCCGTGCGTTCCCTGCAGCGTGAACTGATTCGTTCCGATCCTGCCTGGCAAGAAGGAAACTACTATCCAGGGGAAGGTCCGCGTGAGGGCATGCGACTGGCACGCAAGCTCGGCATGATGTCGTATCGTTCTGCTGGTGAATGGGTCGAACGCTTCGGCCGTGAGCGCGCCAATGATGACGGCGGCAAGCCTTTCGGTATCGAATTCGAAGTCGAGTCGTACCTGGAATCCCGTGCCCGCGCTTTCGTCGGCAGCTTCGATCCCAATTCCTATTTATACCTTTCACGTGCCATGGACTTGTTCGATGTCGCAGAACATGGTGGTAGTGTAACCAAGGCGTTCGGCCGTCTTAAACTGAAGCAGGCCCAGGTCATCGGTGTGCAAAGCGATATGCTGTTTCCGGTCCATCAACAACGCGAACTCGCGGATGCATTGCAAGCTGCAGGCATACCGACCCGATTTGAAGCATTGGCTTCCAAGCAAGGTCACGATTCATTTCTGGTGGACATGACACGCTTCAGACCGGTGATCGGCGATTTCCTCGCCGAGATATAATCCGCCCCATGCAGACCGTAAGCTTCAAAGGTTCGACGCAGCTTATCGCCTTGCTTGATGAGGCGGTACGGCGGTCCGATCCGCGCAAGACCACGCACGCGATCAAGGATGCGCTGTGTCGTCTGATACGCCAGCGCGACATGTTGTTGCCGGAATGCGTCTGTCAGCCGCAAGCTGCACAATATGCCCGTCGCTTGCTGTATCGCAGCGAAGAACTCGGATATACCGTGGTAGCGATGACCTGGGGGCCGGGGCAGGGCACGCCGATACATGATCATTCCGGGATGTGGTGTGTGGAAGGCGTCTGGCAGGGTCAGATCGAAGTCGAGCAATACGAGATAAAAGAGCAAGCTGATGACCGCTATCGGTTTGAATATTGCAGTACCGTGCAGGCTGGCGTGGGTTCCGCAGGTTGCCTGATTCCACCGCATGAGTATCACCGCATCTGCAATCCCTTGACCGATCAGAGCG
>JBOIBL010000132.1:0-5099 GCA_050739495.1 Gammaproteobacteria bacterium
GTTTATAACTGGCCCCAGCCACACGGGCTTGCCCCAGCTCTCGCCATCGCGTTTCACCTTCCAGATGTTAGAACCGGGTGCCCATGTGTGATTGCCGAAGTAATTCTGGCGCAGCGGTTTGTCACCGACCTTTATCGGCCGGTCGGAATTGAACAGCAGATACGATCCATCTGGTGCTACCACCGGGTCCTGATCGAACCAATGGCCGGAAAAGCTGGCAACCTGGGGCGATGACCAGTGCCCATTCGTCTTGTGCGAAACCATGATGGTTTTGTGCGGCCCGCTGCTGCGGTCAAAGAACACAGTGTTGCTGTCCGGGGTGAACGCCAAGGTGTCGTCCGTGTCCGAGTGGATGATGCCGCCCAGCGTGACGCGTTGCGGTCTTGCCGTTTGCGTCGACGCGGCGTCAGCGAATATTGGTGTGGCCGAAATTACCGAACCCACCATCATCAGCACAACCAGCGTCATTGAATGTTTCATTTTTCTTTCCTCGATTGATTTATGTGTTCAGCCAGCATTGGGATGAGCATGACGTTGCAGTAACGGAGCGAGATCGATCATCCAGATGTTGGCATTGCCGTTGTTCCAGCTCTGCATCTGCTTCAGATCAGTCTTGCTCGATTCGGTGGTCTTGGTGTACACAACAGGAATGACATGATTGCTGGTCAGGTAAAGGGTGTGACCGTCCGGGCCAAGGCGCAGCTCGCTGATGCCACCCAAGCTGTTCACGTCAGGGCCAAGTGAGATCGGGTCGCTCCAGTGGCCATGATCATGGAACGCGATGAAAGCGTAAGAATTTTGCGCGGGGGTCGGCGGTCGGTTGGAAGCGAACACAATGAAGGACTGGTCCGGTGCCACCGTTGGATCCACTCCGCCATACTTGCCGGTGCTGAATGGCAACAACGTCGCCACCTGATATTTGCCGTCTTTGAAGTGCGCATAGTAGAGCTGGAAATGACCGCCGGGCCCGGTCGCCGCCATGAAGTAAAGGCTGCCGTCGGCTGCAATCGCCGGGCTGAAGGTGGAATCGACGCGATTGACCGTCTCCGGCAGATGGATCGGTTTGCTCCAGCCATCCCCTTCCCGGTTCACGCGCCATAGGTTGCCGCCGTGGCCGGGATGCACTTGTCCGCCCCAATGACCTGTCAGTGCTTTATCGCCGTTGTTGATCGGACGGCTCGAGGCAAAAATCAGGTAAGAACCGTCGGGCGCCATTGCCGGTTCCAGATCACGCCAATGTCCCGAAAACGGCGCGATCACAGGCTGCGACCAGTGCTCGCCGTCGAACCTTGACACCATGATGTCGTAGTCTTCGCCATTGCTGCGAAAGAAATAAACGGTCTTGCCGTCAGGTGTAAATGTGGTAGCAGCGTCGTTCGCCGGTCCGGAGATGACACCCGGTGCAAACACGCGTGGCGCCGGTGGCGAGGCGGCCCACGTCATGCCAATTGTTCCCGCAAAGATTGCAATACCGCCCAACGACAGCAAGATTGAACGTCGCACCATGCCTGCACTCCGGTTCCCGTGAGATGCAACCACGTTACGTGGTTGCAGTCACGAGCCTACGCAAGCTGCGCAATGCTCACCATTGTTTTGTGGTGGAAAATACCAGGTGCGTGATGAACGGGCGTTATGCCGTGACAAACGGTCAGGGTAGCCCGAGTGCGCGCCGCACGTTCGCACGGTAACGTCTGCTGAGCCCCAAATGGGTGCCGTCCTTCAGCACCAACTCGGCGCCGCCGTTGAATAGCGGATGCACCTCGTGAACACGTTCCACATTGACGATCACGCTGCGATGGACACGCAGGAAGCGCGCAGGGTCCAGCATGCTCTGCAGATGCCACAGTGTCTCGCGGTGCAGATAGGTGGCCTCGCCGGTGTGAATGTGCACGTAATTGCCGTCGGCGCGAAGCCAGTCGATTTCGGCCGTTGTGATCACACGGATGTGTTCGCCGACGTGCACGCTCATTCGCTGCAGCCATTTTCCATCAACAGGAATAGACGGCGTTGGCTCGATGTCCGGGCCCGCTTTCAACAAGCTGTTCCAATGCATGCGTACGCGCGTCATCGTCTGGTCGAAGCGATCCTGGTCAATCGGTTTCAGCAGGTAGTCCAGCGCACTGGCGTCGTAGGCGCGCAAGGCATGCTGGCCGTAGGCTGTGGCGAACACCACTATCGGCAAGGCGCCCGGTTTCAACTCGTGCAGTAACTTGAAGCCGTCGAGGCCAGGCATGGAGATGTCCAGGAACATCAGGTCAGGCGTCAGCGCATCGATGGCCTGCATGGCTTCGGCCGCATTGCCGCACTCCCCGACGATCATGACGTCGGAATGCGCTTCCAGTGCTTGACGCAACGCAAGACGCGCCAGCACCTCGTCGTCTACAAGTAGCGTGCGAATCGGTGGCGTGCTCATGCCGTACACGCCGTCGCGACAGTCCGGAACGGCAAGCGCAATTCCACGCGTGTGCCACCGCCGATGCGTGTCAGCATCTGCAACGATGCCGCAACACCGAACAGCATCTCGAGCCGCGCACGCGTGTTGCTGAGGCCCACGCCCTCTGTGACACCGCCAGGCGGCAATCCGGCTCCGTCGTCTTCCACGATCAGGCACAAGTGACCGTCTTCGCGGTGTGCAACTATACGCAGACTCCCGAGTGTGGTCTTGGCCAGCAAGCCATGACGCAACGCGTTTTCTACCAGCGGCTGCAGGATCATGCTGGGTACTTCCGTCTGCGAGACATCATCGGTTACGTCGAAATGAATTTCGAGCTTGTCACGAAAACGCTCCCGCTGGATTTCCAGATAACTGCGCACGAACTCCAGTTCGCGCGCCAACGGCAGAAATTGTGTGTGACGTTGTTCCAGAGTGAGTCGCAGCAGATTGCTCAAACGCACGATCATCCGTCGCGCTCGTCCGGGTTCGGCCAGGGCGAGCGCCGAAATCGCGTTGAGGGTGTTGAACAGGAAATGTGGTTGAAGCTGCATACGCAACGCCTGCAGTTGCGATTGCGCCAGTTGCGTTTCCAGTTGCGCATTGCGAAGGCGTTCGTCGCGAAGGCGACGTGTTGATTCCACGCCGCGCAACACAACCAGTATGACCCAGTAGGTCAGGACAGCAAGATGGAAGTTGTAGACAAACTCGCCCTGCATGTACTGGCCGAGCGTATGGACGGTCGGCTGCCGGGGCCCGCAGAGTACCCAGAAGATGGAGATGCGCGCCACCACCTGCACAAACGCAATCATCAGGCTGGCGGGAACATGCACGAGACAGAATCGCCACCACCCGCGACTCGCGGTGAAGCGCCCCAGCCATGCAATCAGTGGAACCAGCAACATCCACAGCCAGAAGTTACTGAGGTTCCATATCACCATTCTCGCCCATGTCGGCGGATTGCCTTCGCTGATCTGCGACAGGCCCGCGCTCAATGCATACGACAATGCCAGTAGCGTCCAGAAGCCGAACGCAAGTGCTGGGGTTTTCAACCGTGAAATAATTGTGGAATTTGACATCGGAATTTCTGCGCGTCTTGGCGATGCATGCGCACCCAAATACTGTACCACAAGTGTCAGACTAGCCACCGCAACTGTCACGCCTGGGAGTTCCAGCGGCCATTTTGTTTTAGTCACTGAGTGGCATACGCACAGAGCTGATTAAAGCGGTCAGATACCGTCTTGAATGGCAAGTCCTCGCATCGGTATTTCGGCGTTAGAGCAAATTTAAGAGCTCTGAGACATTTAATCCCGCGTCAAGAACCGCCCGTCTCTATCCCTGCAGCGCCTGATGCACGAACGCGATGGACACGGAGCCTTCGCCCACCGCCGACGCCACGCGTTTGATGCTGCTGCTGCGGACGTCGCCCACGGCAAACACGCCGGGCAGGCTGGTTTCGAGGTGAAACGGCGCGCGCACCAGCGGCCAGTGCGCATCCGCCAGTTCTTCCGGCGTGAGGTCCTGGCCGGTCTTGATGAAGCCTTTGGCATCGCGCACCACGCAGCCATCGAGCCAGGCGGTACTGGGATCGGCCCCGGCCATGATGAAGCAATGGCGGATGTTCTGTGGTTCGGTCGCGCCGGTCTGGTTGTCGCGCCAGACGATGTGTTCGAGATGGTTACCACCCTCGAGTTTCGCGAGCTCGGTGTGGATGTGCAGCGTGATGCGCGGATGTTCCTCGATGCGGTGGATCAGATAGCGCGACATGCTTGCGGCGAGACCGCCTGAGCGCACCAGAATGTGCACGTGCCGGGCGGATTGCGCCAGGAACACGGCTGCTTGTCCCGCAGAGTTACCGCCGCCCACCACAATCACATCTTCGCCGGTGCAGAGTTGCGCTTCCATGAACGTCGCAGCGTAATAGATACCCGAACCCTCGAAGCCCGCTAGGCCCTCGAGTGCAGGTTTTCGATACTGCGCGCCGCTCGCGATGATGATGGCGCGCGCCTGGATGCGGCTGCCGTCGTCGATCTCGATGGCATAGGGCTTGGTATCGCAGCGCAGACGTAACGCGCGTTTTGCGATCAATGTCTGAGCACCGAATTTCTGCGCCTGGGTATAGGCGCGACCGGCGAGTTCCTGTCCGGACACACCCAGCGGGAAACCCAGGTAGTTCTCGATCCTGGAACTGGAACTGGCCTGGCCGCCCGGTGAATCCATCTCGATCACCATCACGTCGAGTCCTTCCGACGCGGCGTACACCGCAGCGGCGAGTCCGGCGGGACCCGCGCCGATCACCACCACGTCGCGCAGGCGGACCTGATCCACCGCCTCGTTGAATCCCAGGCACTCGGCGATCTCCGCGTTGCTCGGGTGACGCAGCACCGCAGTGCCGCGGCAGATTAGCACCGGGATGTCGTCCGCCTTAACCTCGAACTGATCCAGCAGCGCCTGCACCTCCGCGTCGTGATCGAGATCGACATAGCTGAAAGGGTGGCCGTTACGCACCAGGAATTCCCGCACGCCCAGCGTACCGGCGCAATGCGTCGAACCGATCAGCACCACATCGCCGATGTGATGCGCGATCAGGTTGAGACGGCGCAGGATGAACGCGCGCATGATGATGTCGCTGAGCTCGGAATCGGTCTGCACCAGCGCCAGCATGTCG
>JBOIBL010000133.1:0-5170 GCA_050739495.1 Gammaproteobacteria bacterium
ACTCTGAGAAAGACAAGCGTGCTGAGACTGGGCGCCAACCCGCAGGCCAGCGACAGCAGCGAGAACAACAGGGTCGACGCAATGAACAAACGGACTTCGCCCACGCGCCGCGCCATCCAGCCGGACAGGGGCAGAAAGATCGCCATGCTCACCGTAAACGAGGTGATTACCCAGGTGCCCTGATTGGGGCTGATCGCAAGATCGCCTGCAATCGTCGGGATCGCCACGTTGGCGATGGAGGTGTCCAGGATGTTCATGAACACCGCCAGCGACACCCCCACCGTGAGCAGCGCAAGCTTGAACCCGGTGATGGCCGATTGATTACCGGTCATGCTGCACCAGCGTGTAGGACAGATCGCCGCTATCGCTGTTGGCGCGGATGATCGATGCAATCAGTTGTTTCGCCCCATCCAGCCGCCGGCTGTAAACCGATGTGGCATAGGTCGGCATCGGCGGATCGTCGGTGGATGCAGTACCCGCCGCATGGGTATTGATATCGACATCCATGGAAAGTCCGATCCTCAATGGGTGCGCAGCAAGTTCCGCACTCGCCACGCTGACTCTGACCGGTACGCGTTGCACGACCTTGATCCAGTTGCCGGTTGCATTCTGCGCCGGTAACAGCGCGAAGGCGCTGCCGGTACCCGCATTCACGCCGGCTACCGTGCCGTGGAAGGTCACGTCATTGCCGTACAGATCCGAGTGCAGCGTCACTGGCTGACCGGAACGAATGCGACCGAGTTGGGATTCCTTGAAATTGGCATTCACCCAGATCTGATTGAGCGGCACGATCACCATGAGCGGCGCACTGCCGCCGACGTGCTGACCGAGCTGCACGTCGCGCTTGGCCACGTAGCCAGTCACTGGCGCGATGATGGTCATGCGCGCGAGATTGAGATAAGCCGCACGCACCGCCGCCGCGACCAGCTTCACGTCCGGGTGATCCATAACATCCGTGTTCGCGACCTGCGCACGCACTGCCGACAAGGCCTGGCGTGCCTCGACCAGATTGTGCTCATCCACCTGCACCGCTGTGGCGCTGTGCTCGAGCGCACTCGCCGAGTAATAGCCACGCTGATTGAGGTTCTTGTGCCGCGCATAATCGGAACGCGCGAGCGTCAGCGTCGCCTGTTGCACCGCCACTTTGGCGTCCAGTTGCCGGGCCGTGGCATACAGCTGCTCCACATGCCGCACGGTTGTGGCGAGTTGCGCTTCGGCTTCCTGCAGCTTCACGCTCGCATCGGAATCGTCGAGGCGCGCCAGCACTTGTCCTTCCTTCACCTGGCTGGTGTCGTCCGCATACACGGCCGTCACCGTGCCCGCTGCCTCGGCCATCACCGGCACTTCGTTGCCGGCCACGTAGGCGTCGTCGGTGGACTCACTGAACCGCCCGTAAGCGGCCCAGTAGCCTCCATAACTCAGTGCCGCACATGCGAACACCAGCGAAAGCGCGAGCAATGCAATCCGGCGCCGCGTCAGGCGGATCCGGGGAGCTGTTTCATCAGATCTGTTGGCTTCAGTTGTCACGGCTCAATCTCCTTGCATGTAACGAATCTGTAATAGTTGACTATCTAGTCAACTTATGGTTAAAAAAAATGGATGACTTGTTCTAGGCCTGCTTGCGCTGCGGCTGCTCGACACCCAGCAATCTCAGCGTTTGTTCGAAAAGGCCAACCAGAGGCTCAGGGCTGTTCTGGATCCGGGCCCGGGCCATCGCGCCTTCAAACAGTGAATACACCGCCTGGACCGCGGACTCTACGCTCGAAACCTTGATCAAGCCTGCCTCGGCAGCATCCTCGATGGTGGTCTCGAAGTAGCGGCGTTTGCGCCGCAGGACATGCTGAGTCGTTTCCCAAACCTCGGGATCCACGCTCTCACGGCCCATGGCCACACTAAATCCCAGACAACCCAGGACCTGTTCCCCGGCTTGCTGGCGGTCCAGCTGCTTCTGGTAAAGCGCGGCAAAATAGCGCTGCAGCCGCTCCAGTGGCGGGATGGACGGGGCAAAGGCCGCATCCAGCATCGGCCGGCTGTTGGTCTGCCACCAGTCCTCGATGGCTGCCTTGGACAGGGCCGCCTTGGACTCGAAATAGTGGTAGAAACTGCCCTTCTTGACGCCCGCCCGGTCGCAGATAGCGTCCACCGTCACGGCGTTGTACCCGAGCTTCCAAGTCAACTCGTTCGCTGCGTCCAGCAGTCTTTCCCGTGCGTCGCTTACTCTACCCATGGTGGGCTACCTCTCAGTGCCGGGAAGTATAGTTGACTATTTAGTCAAATTCAAGGGCATGAATAAGCCGATCAGAACTGTGCAGATGCGATGGACAGGCCTGGCGTCTCCGGTAAGTTCTCTCGCGGACTCTAAGTGCTTGTTTTTCAGGCTATCCTTGCCGCTTTTTGCGTGGGAGGCCGGTTGTGTTTTGGTGGTGGCTTATCTATTGGTTGTGGCGCGCATGGCGACGGATGACACCGTCACGCAGCTACGGCAAGCGTAAACCGGCTGGACTTGAACGCCCAAGGCAGGCTCGGTGCCGGAAGAAACCCGATTGGGTCCGCATCGAACTCATCCGCCTGAAAGCCCTGATGCCGGAGACAGGTTGTCGGACATTGGCTGCCATCTTTAACCGGCGGTTTACCCACCGACACATGTCCGTGGGTAAAACCCACGTCAGTAACGTCATTCGCAGGCATGAATACGATATCCGGATTGCCCGCCGAGAGGTTCGGAACCGAAAACTGAAGGCTGGTATACCCAACCGGGTCTGGGGAGTGGATTTGACCGGCAAGACCGATGACAACGGTCGGCTTCATCCTGTTCTTGGCGTAATAGACCATGGCACCCATGCCAACCTGGCACTGACGGCACTGCAAAATAAAACCACAATAACCCTGCTCCGCGCACTGCTCGACGTGATCGAACAGGCTGGCAAGCCACAGGCTTTACGCACCGACAACGAAGGCATCTTCACCTCCCGCCTGTTTCGATTCGGGCTTTGGATGCTCGGGATCACGCATCAGCGCACGGATCCGCACTGCCCTTGGCAGAATGGACGGATCGAACGGTTCTTCGGTACTTTGAAACAGAAGCTCGATCAATGGACCGTAGCCAATCGCGACCAACTCAACGCGTCGTTGCATGTTTTCCGGCTCTGGTATAACCACATCCGGCCGCATCAGCATTTGCAAGGACACACGCCAGCGGAAATCTGGAACGACGTCGATATTAGCCGCCAGCCACCCAGAAAGGCAATCTGGTTCGACGCCTGGGATGGACTGCTGACAGGGTATTACCTGCGGCGTTAGCACGCGAACAGGTGCGGACAACGTTGAAAACGGAGGGATACGCACCGTCCGCGGAATTGTTCGCCCAATCGTAAAAAATTGAACAAGAAATACACAGCACGGCGCCTGCTAAGCAGTTTTGAAAACACAACACTGCTGCTCTTTGTCAATCAGTGACTAAAAATGGTTCGATTTTTGCGAAAATCGGGGCTTTAAATGGCAGCAAACTTGTCGCGGACAAGCGGACGGGACACCTATCTTCTATCTTCGCATGTCCCACCTTTCACTTTTAATCTATTTATTGCATGTGCCGTTATTCGGAAACCCCGAATCCCAAGTTAAGTCATTCTCTTTAATAATCTGTTGGACTTTTGCCGTCGCAACAGAATCTTCAATAAATTCTGAATCATCAGTTAATTTATAGATTTTATAATCCTCAGATTTTAATTCCCAATTACTTTTGTCTTGATATGTACGTTTCCACAACAAAACATCCAGCGTCCCATCGTGTTCAAAATCGCCATAAAACAGCTTAGAAGAATCACGCTCGCCAGGCACTGGAGGATTACGCAGTGGTCTATGTCTTTCACCAAATTTTAGAGACGAAAAGGCACTATTCAATTCTCTGGCATACGTAACAGAAGTATAATTATCATATTGCAATCTTGCTTTTAGCACATTTTTAAAATCTGTCGTCCTGAAGATATTCAAATCGATCCAGCTTTCCACCCCATACCGGTCACTTAAATCATTAGGTTTTCCGGTAAAGGCCAAGATGAAATGTTGTTCTTTGTGATCAATAGACGCTGTCATTTTCATAACCGGATATTTCCAGACTAGCTGTCCATATGGAGCGAGCTGAGTATTAGGCTGAAAATACTCCATATCGTCATTCAATTTTTGACTATAAAATTTAGTATTATCAGTGCTATCTCCTTCAGAGAGCACCATCAGATTAGCCCCGCTCTCCAGCCGACCCCATTTAGCTGCCGACTTATCAATACCCATATTTGGGTAAATTACAACCGCAAAAACCACATATCTCTTATCATTCAAACTGGCAAAGCCATATAACTTTACGAGCTTAGTCCCACTTGGGCTAGAATCTTTTAGCAATTGGATCAGTTTTTGTTGTGTAACTGTATCGGTACTGTCAAAATCTCTCAAAACGGTAGTGCCTTGCTGGTTATACGCATAAGAGCCACAGCTTATTTTTACAAAATCGACTTCCGCACTAAATGCTGCAGATAGGGGGGGCTAGCAGAAATAAAACAACCAACGCAGAGAACCATCTCGTGTTATTTAACTTTTTTTTAAAAAACATTTAGATTGCCTCTCTGTCATTAAATTAATTCGGGCATGGAACAGCAAGTCCCACCACCCCATTCTTTACATCATTCAGCTTCTTATCAAGAAAAGAACAAGAAAGATAGGACACTCAATTCTTTTAAAGTCGATTCTAACGTTTTTTTGTGCATCGTCAATCTCTAAATCATGAAGTTATAGGAAATTCGGCGGATTCAATATTAATAACTGTCTGTGAAGCAGTTATTTCTGGTCAACAAGCATAAGCGGCCGTCCACTGTATTCCACTCATGTAGCACAGACCTGTATTTAAACTACCTGGGGAAATAGCTTCTCAGCGAAAGTCATGCCTTTGATAAAGGTTTTTCCCAAGGTCTCTGCGGCATTACGCAGTGCGTTGATTCGCCCGACGACATGCACAAAGCCGTTTTCCTGTCGGGTCATATAGCGCAGGTAGATCTCTGGATTGATGCTCAAGCGGGTGAGGATCGGTGGCAGATGGTCGGGGATCACGCCCCGTTTGTCAGTCCGAATGGCGCGCCCGCTCCAATCCACCAGTTCCAGGTAATCTTGAAGACCACAGGGA
>JBOIBL010000134.1:0-3134 GCA_050739495.1 Gammaproteobacteria bacterium
GTCTCCCACACCAGCTTCATTTCCTCGCGGGTGTAGCCGTTATCCTGGAACTCATCTATATGAGGTAGCACATTGAATGCCATCTGCTTGGCAAACTTGCTGTTGCTCTTCGATTCCAGCGGTTTGCCATTAAGCAACAACGCTGTCTGTTGTGCCAACTCTTCCATCGCCTGCTGTCCAGCGCCGGATACGGCCTGATAAGTGGCAACATTGATGCGCTCGATTCCGACTGCATCGTGGATCGGCTTCAACGCCACCAGCATCTGCATCGTCGAACAGTTGGGATTGGCGACGATGCCATGCGTGCGGCATTGCGCGAGTGCTTCCGGGTTCACTTCCGCGACCACCAGCGGGATATCTTTTTCATAGCGATACTGCGAGGTGTTATCCACCACGATGCAACCCGCCGCTGCGGCCTTGGGTGCATACAACGCGGAGATTTTCGAACCAGCGGAAAACAATCCGATCTGGACCTTGCCGAAATCGAAATGCGCGACATCCTGGACCACCAGCTCGCGGTTACCGAACGCCACGCGTTTGCCCGCAGAGCGTTCGCTGGCCAGCGCATACACCGTCGCGGCGGGGAACTTGCGCTCCGCCAGAATCTCCAGCATCGCGGTGCCTACCGCGCCGGTTGCACCCAATACCGCTACATCGACTGTTTTCACATCTGCTCCGAAAACACACAAACACCTATTTTAACTTATTTGCCGCATCAACATCGGCATTCTGCGCGCGCTGACGCAAAGCATGATCCATCAGCACCAATGCCAGCATCGCTTCGGCAATCGGTGTAGCGCGGATACCGACGCAGGGATCGTGACGTCCATGCACACTGATCTCCGTCGCCTTGCCATGAATATCGATGGTCTTGCCCGGCAAGCGGATACTCGAAGTCGGCTTCACCGCCAGACTTACCACGACATCCTGTCCGCTCGAGATGCCGCCCAGAATGCCGCCGGCATTGTTGGAAAGAAAACCATCCGGCGTCATCTCATCGCGGTGCTCACTGCCATGTTGGGTGATGCAATTGAACCCGGCGCCGATCTCCACGCCTTTCACGGCATTTATACCCATCATCGCGTGCGCGATATCTGCATCCAGTTTGTCGGCGACCGGTTCGCCCCAGCCCGGCGGCACGCCGGATGCACTCACGTTGATACGCGCACCGATGGAATCGCCCTGCTTGCGCAAGGCATCCATATATTCTTCCAGTTCCGGCACTCGCGCCGGTTCGGCGCAGAAGAACGGATTGTCGTCCACAGCTTCGAGGTTTTCCGCCCCGAGCGCCAGCGGCCCAAGCTGCGCCAGCCAGCCGCGTATCTCGACACCGTAACGCTCACGCAGATACTTGCGGGCAATTGCGCCCGCGGCGACCCGCATCACGGTCTCGCGCGCGGAGGCACGGCCGCCGCCGCGGTAATCACGCAGGCCATATTTCATTAAATAGGTGTAGTCGGCATGACCGGGACGGAATTTATCCTTGATGGCATCGTAATCCTTCGGACGCTGATCGCTGTTCTCTACCAGCAACCCGATGGGCGTCCCCGTGGTGCGGCCTTCAAATACACCGGAGAGGATGCGCACGGTATCGGCTTCATGTCGCTGCGATGTGTGTCGCGATTTTCCGGAACGTCGCCGTTCCACGTCCTGCTGGATGTCGGTTTCACTTAATGGCATACCCGGCGGACAACCGTCCACGATGCAACCCAGCGCCGGACCATGCGACTCGCCGAACGTGGTGACTGTGAACAGTGTGCCGAAACGATTACCGGCCACGCGACACCCGTTTGTCGCCATGCTTGAACGCGGTCAGTTGATCGGCCCGCAACACGAATACCTCGGCCTGTCCACGCTGGAACTCCAGCCAGGTGAACGGCACTTCGGGATATGCTTCCTCCAGCGCCCAACGACTGTTACCCACTTCCACTACCAGAATGCCGTCCGGCGCGAGATAGTCCGAAGCCGTCGCCAGAATGCGATGCGCGATGTCCAGACCATCCGGGCCTGCGGCCAGACCCAGCGCCGGCTCATGCCGGTGTTCATCCGGCAACGAAGCCATATCTTCGGCATCGACATACGGCGGATTGCTGACGATGATGTCGTAACGCTGTGGCGCGAGTCCGTCGAACACATCGGCATGATGCAAGGTCACCTGATGAGTGACATGCAGTTTTTCGACATTGATGCCGGCGACAGCGAGCGCGTCATCGGAAATGTCCGTGGCATCCACTTCCGCTTCCGGGAATGCATGCGCGCAGGCGATGGCGATGCAGCCGCTGCCGGTGCACAAATCAAGAACTCGCGTGACCCGTTCCGGATCGATCCAGGGTGCGAAACCCTGTTCGATGAGCTCCGCGATCGGCGATCTCGGCACCAGCACGCGTTCATCCACATAGAAGTCGAGACCGGCAAAGCGTGCGTGATTGGTGATGTACGCGTACGGTTTGCGTTCTTCCACGCGCCTTCTCAGCAGCTCATACACCGCCTGCTTTTCGGTTTGCGTCAGGCGCCCGGTCAATAACCAGTCGGGGATGTCATGGTCCAGGCCGAGTCCGTGCAATACCAGATTGAGCGCTTCATCCACGGCATTGGACGTGCCATGCGCGAAACCGAGGCCGGCACGCTTGAACGCGCTTGCGCCCCAGCGTACGAAATCGGCCAGGGTATCGAGACGGTCCCGGATATCCTCGAAGCGTTCCACGCGCAGTTCCCTGTATATATAAGGCGGCAAGTATCATAAACGAAATAGCGGCACCTCAGGCTCACATGGCATAATCGGCGGATGCAGATCAAACCTTACCTGCCATATTTTGGCATCGCCGCATTCGCGCTGATTGTCGGCCTGCTGGCCGGTTACCTGAACCTCAAGCAACAACGCCCGGCGACACAGTCCGGCCCGGCCACCACCATCGTGCTGCTGCGTCCCGGTAAAGCGCTCCCGGCATTCAAGCTGCAGGGTGACGACGGCAAACCCTTCACCGACGCATCGTTGACGGGACACTGGAGCCTGATGTATTTCGGCTATACCCGTTGTCCCGATATCTGCCCCACCACGCTCGCAGATCTGACCAGGATGACGGCGAAGCTCCAGGACCTGCCTGCTGCCGAGCGGCCGCAGATCCGTTTCATCT
>JBOIBL010000135.1:0-3168 GCA_050739495.1 Gammaproteobacteria bacterium
CGAAACGGGGGCCGCGTGACCGCTTCGAGCGTGAGCAGGCAGCTTTCTTCAATCGCGTCAGACGCAACTATCTCGCGCGGGCAAGACGCGAGCCGCGGCGTCTGCAGGTAGTGAACGCCGACGGTGACTTGTCACAAGTACAGATGCAGATAAAGGCTTTGCTTGATATCCGTTTGAGGCGCTGGTTATGAGTGATCCCGTCGCCGGAACCGCACCGTTTCCCTGGCAAGTCGCTACCTGGCAGCAATTGTTTGCACGAATGCAGGATGAGCGTCTACCACACGCATTGCTCATCTCCGGCGTACCGGGGACCGGCAAGACACTTTTTGCCAAACACTTCGCACAACTCGCCTTGTGCCATAGACCGGAATCCGGGCGGCCATGCGGTGTCTGCAGTTCCTGTACCCAGTTTCGGGCTGGCAGTCACCCGGATTACCGGTATGTGACCATCCCCGAGGATAAAACCGTCATTACCATCGCCCAGATGCGTGAACTTATCGCGGACCTGAGCCTGACCAGCCAGCACGGCGGACGCAAGGTGGCCTTGGTAGAACCCGCGGATGCCATGAATGCAGCATCCGCCAATGCATTGCTCAAGACCCTGGAAGAACCCGGTGCCGGGACCTTGCTGATTCTGGTGAGCGCAAGACCGGCCCGTCTGCCCGCAACGATCCGCAGTCGGTGCCAGATGTTGAGGATGTTGCCACCGACGACCGATTTGAGCATGGACTGGCTGAACCAACATTCGCCCAGAAAAGATTGGCCGGTGTTATTGGGGCTGGCGGGCGGCGGCCCTTTGGCAGCTCTGCAGCTTGCCGCCTCGTCGCAGGTCGAAGCCAGACTGGATATGTTTCGTGCTCTGTTCGAAATACGCTCCGGCCGGCGAAACCCGGTGCTCTGTGCCAGAGACTGGAGCAGCAAGGAATCAGACATGATGCTGACCTTGCGTCTGTTTCAGTCATGGGTCATGGATCTGGTTGCACTGGCAAGTGGTGCTGCAGACGCGGTGATCAACAAAGATGCGATGGAACTGTTGCAAAGTACCGCGCAGGGCATACACTTGCGTGGGCTGCATGGCATGCTGGGGCGCCTGAACGAAGCTGTGGCACTGGCCAGCACCAGCGTGAACCGGCAATTGTTACTGGAAAGTCTGCTTTCGGATTGGGCTGAAGGTCTGAAGACGCTGGAAGCGGCACCGCTTGCCGCACGGGGAGGGTAAATACGCATGAGTGCACCGCGCCAGCAGGGTATTCTCAACCTCGCTATCAAGGACAAGAGCGCGCTATATAGCGCTTACATGCCGTTCATCAAGAATGGTGGTTTGTTTATCCCCACCAACAAACCGTATCAACTTGGCGATGAAGTCTTCATCTTGCTGCAACTCATGGAATCGCCGGAGCGCCTGCCGGTCGCCGCGAAGGTCGTATGGGTGACGCCGCGTGGCGCACAGGGCAAGCGCGCAGCCGGCATCGGCGTGCAGTTCAGCGATCAGGATGGCGGCAACGCGCAACGCAAGATAGAAAGTTATCTGGGTGGTGCGTTACAGGCGGACCGGCCCACACATACCATGTAGCTTCAATCCGGAGCCAGCTGGTTTGGCACCTGCAAAAAACAAGCCGCATTTAGCGGCTTGTTTTTATTCAACTGGTAGATAGTGCATCGCATCAGGATGCGATAGACGATAAGCCGCCTTTCAGGACATAGGCGTCAAAACCCCGTTCACTGAGGATATAGGCACCAGCGGAACTGCGACGACCGGTATCGCAATAGACGACGTACTTGCGCTTCGGGTCCAGGGTATCGAGTTTCAGCCGGATGAAGTAGAGCGGGATGTTGATGGCGCTATCCTGATGCTGATTCTCGAATTCACTGGGCAGGCGCACATCAAGCCACTGACCGCCGCCTGCCACGAGTTTCTTGGCTTCATCGTGATTGACCCACTTCTGCAATGGCTCATTCAACAGGGTTTTGAAGTCTTCTTTCGCGAGCCGTACCAGCGAGCCATCCGTCAGCATGGTGATGGTAGCATTGCGTTTGGCGTCCGAGATCAGCGCTTCCTCACCGAAGCTGTCGCCGACCCCCAGCTCCGCCAGTTTGATCCCGGCCTTGTTGGTGGGAGTTTCGCGGGTCACCACGCAACGGCCAGCGGCGACGATGTAGAAGAAATCGCCTTCATCACCCTGCTTGATAATGACATCGCCGGGCTTGCGCGTGATGTGTTCCATGCGCATGAACATGGCCTGGATGTTGGCAGGTGGAATGCGGTGGAAAGCCTTGGTCTGGAGGATGGTCGTCATCCAGTCATCGGCCGGGGTTTCCTCCTGGGCCTGCAGTTCGCCGACCTCGAAGGCGCCGGTCTGGTCCCAGGTGAGCATGATGTCGAGCAGGTCGCTGTCGACGGCGAACCATTCCACGTTGGTCTTGGCGCGGGCCGAGACGTGACGCGGAATCTGCGGGGCGAGGGGATGTCGGGCTTCCTCGCTGCCGCCGGTGATGACGCGCACCACTTTCTCGGCTGAGCGCAGTTCCACCTCGCCCTTGACCAGGTAGACAGTGCGCTTGTCGCTGTCGTTCTGACGGAAGATGTAACGGCCCGCCTCCAGGTCCTGCAGCTGGCTCTTGCTGGCCAGGTCGTTCTGGTTCTCCGGCTTGAGGCCGCTCAAGGGGGAGAACTGCTTCAGCAGTTCGCGGTCCAGGGGTCGGGGTGCCATCGTCTTCAGCCCTTCAGCAACTTGTTGTTCTCCGGGGGAAAGCGCCGCCCCGGCTGGCCGGGTCGCAGGCAAATTCTACCATAGACCCCCGTGGGCCCTGGAATCGGTCCAGGCCCATGCTCAAGCGGATGGGTGGGCGACCGGCACTGGGCGTCGGTTGGCGCCCACGCGCACGTAGGTGATCTGGGCGGTGGCCACCTTCACGGTGGTCTCCCGTTCGCCGTCGCTGCGCTGGGAGAACACGGTCACGTCCACGCTGATGGAGGTGTTGCCGACCCGGGCGATGTCGGTATAGAAGCTCACCACGTCGCCCACGTAGACCGGGCTCACGAACACGAACTCGTTGACCGCCACCGTCACGGTGCGGCCGCCGGCCCGGCGGAAGGCGCTGATGGCACCGGCCACGTCGGCGTGCGACATGATCCAGCCGCCGAAGATGTCGCCCAGGCCATTGGTG
>JBOIBL010000136.1:0-3406 GCA_050739495.1 Gammaproteobacteria bacterium
CCGGTGTACTGGCGGCTGGTCTGTCTTTCGTGACGACGGCACAGGCTGCGGATGCGCCGCATATCGGTGTGGTCAATTTGCAGCAAGTCATCGGTAATTCCCATCGCGGGCAGGATGCGCAGGCGCAGCTCAAAGCGTTGGCCCAGAAACTCAGTGGGGATATCAAGGATCGCCGGCAGAAGCTGACGGTGCTTAAACAACAGCTGGACAAGGCTGACAGCAAGTCAGCGAATTACGCCAATCTGCAAAAGAGCTACCAGGACGGCGTCTCGGATTACCAGCAGTTCGTATCCGCCAATCAACAGGATCTGGAAGAGCGCAAGCAGGAATTGTTGCAACCCATCGAGCAGGAGTTGCAGCAGGTGCTGAATACGTTCGCCAAAGACCATCATTACGACATCCTGATGAATCAGGGTGCTGGCGCGATCTATTCCAGTGACAAATATGACGTGACCACACAAGTCACCGAAGCGATGGACAAGGATTGGGCGGAACAGCAGGCGAGTGATGCCAAGCCGAATGCCAAGAGCAAGGCCAGCAAAGGCGGCGGCAAATAATCAGGATAATTCCAGCGCTCTTCACTTTGAAGATTCTGGAGTGAACTGAAGAGCTTTGGTAAAAGTCAGATGATCGATCTGCGCAGCGACACGGTGACTCAACCGACTTCGGAGATGCGAGCCGCGATGGCCGCTGCCGAGGTCGGCGACGATGTCTTCGGTGACGACCCGACCGTCAACAAGCTGCAGCAGCGTCTAGCGGAGATGACCGGCCACCAGGCCGGTCTCTTCTTTCCCAGCGGCACCCAATCCAATCTCGCCGCGCTGATGGCGCATTGCGAACGTGGGGAAGAGTTCATCATCGGTAACCTTGGCCACAGCTTCAAATACGAGGCTGGCGGCGCGTCGGTGCTGGGCAGCCTGTGGCCATGCCCGATCGAATATCAGGCTGACGGAACCCTCGATCTGCAAAAAGTCGCCGCTGCGATCAAACCGGATGACGCGCATTTCGCGCATACCCGTTTGCTGGTACTGGAGAATACCCAGAACGGGCGGGTGTTGCCGTCAGCGTATATAAAAGAAGCACGCGCATTCGTGGACCGGCATGGGTTGAATCTCCATCTCGATGGCGCGCGCGCGTTCAACGCCGCAGTGAAACTTGGCGTGCCGGTGCGTGACATCACAAAACATTTCGACAGCGTTTCCCTCTGCCTGTCGAAAGGACTCGGCGCGCCGGTCGGTTCCGTATTGGTCGGCAGCAAGGACTTGATCGCGAAGGCTCACCGAATCCGCAAGTTGCTGGGTGGTGGTATGCGCCAGGCCGGGATACTCGCGGCTGCCGGGTTATACGCGCTCGAGCATCATGTCGAGCGGCTGGCCGAAGACCATGCCAATGCCAAGGCTCTCGCTGAAGGTCTGGCGGGGATCAAGCAACTCAAGATCGATCCTGCTACGGTGCAGACCAACATGGTGTTCCTGCAAGTTCCCCGGGACGCTGTTACAGCACTGAGTAAGCACCTTGCGCAGTCAGGTATCACGGTCTTGCCTAATCCCGGTATGCGGCTGGTCACGCATCTCGACGTAAGCGCGGCCGATGTACAGCGGGTGATTACCGCATTCAGCCGGTTCTTCGCCGCGCACTGACCCTGCCTTCTGATTAAGGCCGGCCAAAACGTATTGAGCCGCCCTTGACACTCGCGAAATTCTGTTCTACAAATGTAGTACTACTGGCGTAGAAGAGATGCTCATGGCCAAACCTGCACAAGAACGCGAAGTCACCCTCAGTGAGCTGCAGCTCGCTGTCGTGCGAGTGCTCTGGGAGCGCGGGGCGGTGACGACCGCCGAGGTTCAATCCGCATTGGCTCCCGAACGCAATCTGGCCCATACCACCGTGGCGACGTTGTTGACCCGGCTCGAAAAACGCGGCGTGGTGGCGAGTCGGCGCGACGGGCGACAATTGATCTATCGGGCTCTGGTGACGGAAAGCGATGTACGCCGTTCCATGGTGTCAGGACTTATCTCCAGCCTTTTTCAGGGTGACCCACAGGCGCTGGTGACGCATCTGGTGCAGGAATCTGAAATTCGTCCTGGCGATATCGAACGGATGCGCAAGTTGCTGGATGAGGACGATCAGCATGATTGAGCACAGTCAGGTAATCGTGTGCTGGCTGCTGACCTATCTGGTGCACAGCACACTGCTGTTGGGCTTGGTGTACGTGCTGGACCGCTCAGGTCGGCTGCGTTCCGGAGCATTGCTGGAAGCGGCATGGCGTGCCGCCTTGTTCGGCGCAATTGTCACCGCCTCGTTGCAATGCGGCTTGCACTTCGCACCCGTGCACAGCGAACTTTTCAGGTCGGCGTCTCACAGCCCGGTGAAAGACGTAGCGGATACCGGAAAAGCGGGCACGCGATCCGGGCTCGTAGGGCGTGGGTTGCTTGCGCCTACCCGCACTCATGCCGTATCAAAACCGGATGACACGGCGGTATCGGCGGACTCCCGGATCAAGCTGCAACCGGTTGCCGCGACAGAGAGCTTCTACACTGCAGTCTGGCAGCGCTTGAACACATACTGGCCGCTGGCGCTGTTGGCAGTCTGGATCGCGATGGCCGCAGTTCTGTTACTGCGGCTGCTCGGCCATGTGCAGTCCGCACGCCGGGAATTGAGCGGGCGTACTCGGCTTGTCAGTGGGTTTGCACCGGAAGTCCTGTTGTCATTGTGTCAACAACGGGGTTTGCAGCGTGTGCCACGCTTGAGTGTTTCGCCGCTTCTTTCCGGGCCCGTATCGTTACCGAACGGGGAAATCTGCCTTCCCAGCTGGACACTTGAGGAACTCAACCCGCATCAACTCCGCACCTTGCTGGCCCATGAACTGGCGCATTGTGTTCGACGCGATCCGCAGTGGCTCACCGCCGGCAGCTTCATCGGCGCAATATTCTGGCTGCAACCTCTCAACAGATTGGCCTGCCGACGCCTTGCCGCCTGTGCCGAGCTCGCCTGTGACGACAGCGCCGTCGTGGACCAGGCCGACCGGCGCGCCCTGGCCGAATGTTTAACCGAATGTGCGAGCCGTATACATGCCAGTCACTTGCCGGCGTTCGCGTCCACCATGACCGGCCCCGGTTCTGCCTTCACGCAACGCGTGACCCGCCTGCTGCAGGGTATCCATTCATTCAAGGGAGAGATCGGCATGAAAACCCGAATCGGAATTATTCTGGTACTGATCGCAGTGTTTTTCATTGCACCCGGCTTCCTGGTTGGCAACCTGGTCGCAGCGGTCTCGGGCGGAACCCACGTTTCGGTCGATCAAACCGACAACCTGTTGCACGTATCGATTAGCGTGCCGGGCTTGCAGGCCAAGTTGGATGCCGATGGTGAGTTCCATCTCAATGCCGCGGAGGATGACGTTGCC
>JBOIBL010000137.1:0-5713 GCA_050739495.1 Gammaproteobacteria bacterium
GAAATACCGTGTTCCGAGCGTACCTTACGGCTGGCAGTGCGATTGTTATCACGATGATTTTGCTTTATCCACTTTGGCGTTGGAGGATGCGCAGAGGACGATCGGTCTGGTACGTCTTCATGCCAGGGCATGGCACATCAATCCGCACAAGATCGGCGTGATCGGGTTCTCGGCAGGCGGTTACCTGGTGGCGGAGATCAGCACGAACTACAAGCAACGTTTGTATAAACCGATTGATGCGGCCGACAAGGAAAGCGCCCGCCCGGATTTTGCCATGGCGATCTATCCGGGGCATCTGGACGTATCCGGTCACTTGAATCCGAACGTACCCGTCTCTCGCGACACGCCGCCTACGTTCTTGGTCCAGGCAGAAGATGACCACGTGGACGGGGTGAAGCAATCATTGGTTTACTACCCCGCGCTGATGAACGCCGGGGTTCCGGTTGAAATGCATTTGTATGCACATGGCGGGCATGCGTTTGGACTGCGGCCCACAAAACTTCCGATTACCCGCTGGCCGGAGTTGGCTACGCAGTGGATGAGAGCAATCGGGGTGATTCCGGAATAGGTATTTATATAGATATTAATTAAGAACGGATACGCGATTGATAATCGCACGATCAAATGTGGGCCGCATCGTAAAGGCGCTCCAATTTGAGATCCCGATCCCGGGGGCGGACGACCGGGCCGGGGAATTGCACTATGCGATGTAAGGAGTATGCTTAGCTACGCATGTCGCTCACGGAATGCACAAACAAATTTCACTTCGGCGGCCAGTCCGGCCCGCCGTGTCCCCGACCTTTCAGGTCGATACCGTGAAGCCCACTGACGTTTCCAACCCCGATTATTTCCACAAGGTGGTGGACTGCCAATGGGGCTGTCCGGCCCACACCGATGTGCCGCAATATATCCGCCTGATCGCCCAGGGGCGCTTCACCGATGCCTACATGCTCAACCGGGAATCCAACGTGTTCCCGGGCATCCTCGGCCGTGTCTGCGACCGACCCTGCGAACCGGCCTGCCGCCGGGGCCGGGTGGATGAAAAGCCGGTGGCGATCTGCCGTCTGAAACGGGTGGCCGCGGACCTCAAGGATGACGTGCGGCAACGCCTGCCGAAAATTCCCAAACAGAAGAACGGCAAGCGCATTGCCTGCATCGGCGCCGGCTGTGCTTCGTTGACGGTGGCGAATGATCTCCTGCCGCTCGGCTACGAGATCGTGATGTTCGAGAAGCAGCACGAGCCGGGCGGATTGATGCGTACCAACATCCCGTCGTTCCGGCTGCCGCCGGATGTGCTCTCGGACGAAATCGCCATGATCGTGGAGATGGGCGTGGACCTGCGGCTCAGCTCGCCGATCGAGAGCATGCACGGGCTATTGAAACAGGGGTTCGACGCGGTGTTCGTCGGCAGTGGCGCACCGCGTGGCAAGAATCTGGAGATACCCGGACGCTACGACGATCCGGAACATCTGCATATCGGCATCGACTGGCTGGAGTCCGTGGCTTTCGGCCATATCGACAAAATCGGCGAGCGCGTGATCATCGTCGGCGCCGGCAATACTGCGATGGATTGCTGCCGCACCGCGCTCCGGCTCGGCGCGAAAGACGTGAAGGTGATGGCGCGCAAACCGCTTTCGATGCTCAAGGCGTCGGATTGGGAACTGGAAGAAGCGATCGAAGAGAATGTCGACATCATCGAATGCTATTCGCCCAGGGACTTCGTGATCGAAGGCGGGCGCATCAAAGGCATGCACTTCGAGGTGCTGGAATATTACGAGGAGCTGGGCAAACTCAAATCGCGCGTCACGGCGGAGAAGCTGCTGCCGGCCGATGATGTGATCCTCGCCATCGGCCAGGAGAATGCGTTCCCCTGGATCGAGGACGACGCCGGTATCGAACTCGACAAATGGCATGTGCCGGTGGTGGACAAGAAAACCTTCCAGTCCACTCGTGCCGGCGTGTTCTTCGGCGGCGATGCAGCGTTCGGGCCGCAGAACATCATCTGGGCGGTGGAGCACGGCCATCAGGCGGCGATCTCGATTCACAAGTATTGTCAGGGTGCGGACATGACTCAGCGCCCGGCGGATAGCATGAATCTCGTCAGCACCAAGATGGGCATCCACGAGTGGAGTTACAGCAACAGTTTCGAAGGTGCAGCGCGGCGGCTCGTGCCGCACGTCAGCCTCAAGGAACGCTTCAAGAAGATCAATATCGAGGTGGAACTGGGTTTCGGTGCGGAAGAGACCATGGTGGAAGTCGAGCGCTGCCTCAACTGCGATATCCAGACCGTGTTCTTCGCGCCGAAGTGCATCGAGTGCGACGCCTGCATCGACATCTGCCCGACTCAGTGTCTGACGATTACGCACAACGGCGAAGAAGCGGACTTGCGCAAGCGCCTCAAGGCGCCGGCGGATAACCTGCAGCAACCGCTGTATGTTTCCGAAGCACTCAAGCAGACGGGCCGGGTGATGGTGAAGGACGAAGATCATTGCGTGCATTGCGGCTTGTGCGCGGAGCGCTGTCCGACCGCCGCCTGGGACATGCAGAAATCCACCTTGAAGGTTGCCTACGCAGGCGACGACGATATCGCGCCCGCGCCGCTACGCCGGACGGCGCGCATGAAATGACACTATGAGCACGCGCATCAACGACTTCGTGATCAAGATCGCCAATGTGAACGGCACCGGTTCCGCGAGTGCCAATGGCCTGTTGATGAAAGCGATCTTCCGCATGGGCATCCCGGTGGTGGGCAAGAACTTCTTTCCCTCCAACATCCAGGGCTTGCCCACCTGGTTCGAGATTCGCGTGAGCAAGGAGGGTTATCTGTCCCGCTCCGGGCGCGTGGATTTCATGGTGGCGATGAATGCACAGACGTATGCCAGGGACCTGGCGGAAGTGAGCCCCGGCGGTTTTCTGCTCTACGACTCCACCTGGTCGCGCGACAAGCAGCTGGCGCGCGACGACGTCACGCTGCTCGGCGTGCCGCTTGCGGAACTGGTGAACAAGGAATTCGAGAATATCCGCGCCCGCATTCTCATGAAGAACGTCTGTTATCTCGGTGCGTTGGCCGCTCTGCTCGACATCGATAGGCAGGTGATCGAGGAACTGATCAAGGAAACCTTCGCCGACAAGCAGAAACTGATCGCCGGCAATCTCAAGGCGATCGAGTTGGGGCATCAGTATGCCAAAGAACATTTCAATTGCCCGCTGCCATTGAGGCTCGAGCGCATGGACGCAACCAAGGACCACATCATGGTGGACGGTAACACCATGGCGGGACTCGGTTGCGTGTTCGCCGGTGCCACCGTAGGCGCGTGGTATCCGATCACGCCGTCCACCTCGCTGATGGATGCCTTCAAGGGATTCTGCGAAGAGACACGGGTGGACCCGGAAACTGGCAAGAATAAATATTGCATCGTGCAGGCGGAGGACGAGCTTTCTGCCATCGGTATCGTGATGGGTGCCGCCTGGAACGGGGCGCGCGCCTTTACACCCACCAGCGGCCCTGGCATCTCGCTCATGAACGAGTTCATCGGTTTCGGTTATTACGCCGAAATTCCGGCGGTGCTCTTCGACGTGCAGCGGGTGGGCCCTTCCACCGGCATGCCTACCCGCACGCAGCAAGCCGACCTCATGCTCGCGGCCTACGCATCACATGGCGATACGCGCCACGTGCTGTTGTTCCCGGCGGACCCGGCAGAGTGTTTCCAGTTTGCCGTGCAGGCCTTCGATATCGCCGAGCGCATGCAGACACCGGTGATCGTGCTCTCGGATCTCGACATCGGCATGAATGACTGGATGGTGCCCAGGGTGAAATGGGATGCGCGTTACGCGCCGGATCGCGGCAAGGTCTACACGAAGGAACAACTGCAGGAGATGCAGATATTCCATCGCTATACGGATGTGGATGGCGACGGCATCTGCTACCGCACGCTGCCGGGCGTGCATCCCAAGGGTTCGTATTTCGTGCGCGGCTCCGGTCATAACCGTCGCGGCGGTTACACCGAGGATGCGGCGGAATATCAGGATGTGCTGGACCGGCTGCGCAAGAAGTTCGACACCGCCAAGGCGCTGGTGCCGGCGCCGGTGGTAAAAAACAAGAAAGGCGTCAGCAATGGCATCATTTCCATCGGCAGCTGCGACGGCGCGGTACGGGAGGCAATGGACATCCTCGCTCGCGAAGGCACCGATGTGAACTACCTGCGAGTGCGGGGTTTCCCGTTCAACCAGCAGGTGGAAGATTTTCTCGAACGCCACGAACAGGTCTTTGTGGTGGAGCAGAACCGTGATGCGCAATTGAAATCACTGCTGCTGATCGAGACCAGTGTGGAAAAGCGCAAGCTTCATTCCATTCTGCATTACGACGGCATGCCGATCGATTCGCGTTGCATCGTGGAAGGCATCAATCAGGCGCTCTCGCGCGGCGCTGCAGCGTGAGCACGAAAGGAACGACGTCATGAGTTTCATCAACAAACCCAAGGTACTGCATACCAAACTGCCGAAGAACCAGTTGGGGTTCACCACCCGCGAGTACGAAGGCGCCATGTCCACCTTGTGCGCCGGTTGCGGACACGATTCGATCACCGCGGCGCTTATTCAAGCGTTTTGGGAACTGAACATCGAACCTTGCAAGGTGGTGAAGATGAGCGGCATCGGCTGTTCTTCCAAGACCACCGCGTACTTTCTCGGCGATGCGCACGGTATCAACGCCGTGCATGGTCGTATGCCGTCGGTCGCGACCGGCGCAAATGCTGCCGATAACGATCTCTACTATGTGGGTGTATCCGGTGACGGCGATTCGCTGTCCATCGGCCTGGGTCAGTTCGCGCACGCGCTGCGCCGCAACCTGAGCATGCTCTACGTAATCGAGAACAACGGCGTGTACGGTCTCACCAAAGGGCAGTTCTCCGCCTCGGCGGATGTCGGCAGCAAGGCCAAGAAGGGCGAGGTGAATCAGCAACCGCCCATTGATCCGGTGATTACCGCACTGACTATGGGCGGTAGCTTCGTGGCGCGCAGTTTTTCTGGCGACAAGGAACAGCTCATCCCGCTTATCAAGGCCGGGATCATGCACCGGGGTTTCGCATTGCTCGACGTGCTGTCGCCCTGTGTCACGTTCAACGATCACGAGGATTCCACCAAGAGCTACGCACACACGCGGCAGTTCTATCATCCGGCGGTACATGCGGATTTCGTACCGCCCAGCCAGCCGATCCGCACGGCTTACGACGCGGGCGAGGTCATGCCGGTAGAGCTGCACGACGGCAACACCGTGCTGTTGCGCAAAGTCTCGAAGGATTACGATCCTACCAATCGTGCAAATGCCTACAGCTACCTGCACGACCATCAGAAGAAGGGCGAGATCGTCACGGGTCTCCTGTATATAGACGAGAGCCAACGCGAGATGCACGAAGTCAGTAACACGATCGCCACGCCACTGCGCGATCTACCGTATGACGCACTTTGTCCGGGGCCGAAGGTCCTGGAGGAAATCCAGAATCGGTTTGGCTGATTATTGATATGGATAGCTTCTGGTTCCACCACGGCCTCTGGTTCATCCTGTTCATGTTTTTCTTCCCGCGGCTGACGCTGCTGCTTTCCAGTGTGCCATTCGGTGGTCTGTTCTGGTGGCTGGGCTGGATCTTTGCACCGCGATTGCTGGTCGCGATCCTGGCGACCACGAATTACTGGCATACCAACATGATCCTGTGTG
>JBOIBL010000138.1:0-3745 GCA_050739495.1 Gammaproteobacteria bacterium
AATTCGCGGCATACGGCACGACCGCGCTCGGAAAATATCACCAATGGGCGGCCGCGAGGGTCAGGCACGCTGCCAGTATCGCGCACCCACATACCGTAACGAAAGCCGGTACCGAGTGCCTTTACCACAGCCTCCTTGGCTGCGAAGCGCATGGCAAGAAACCGTACTGGCTGCCGGGTATGGCGAAACAAAACAAGTTCTTCCGGCATCAGTATTCGCAGGGCAAAACGCTCTGCGTAGCGTTCCCATAACCGTGCCACACGGCTTATCTCGACCATATCCGTGCCGACACCGAAGATCATTTGCGGCGTGCTTCCAGCATCAGATGTTTCATGTCGTGTACCGCAGCAGGCAGGCCTGACATGACGGCTCGCGCAATAATTGCATGACCGATATTTAGCTCGACGATTTCAGGTATGGATGCTATCGGTTTTACATTATGAAAATTCAACCCATGGCCAGCGTGCACTTCGAGCCTTAGCTGCAACGCCTGACGTGCCGCTTCACGCAGTCGGAACATCTCTTCAGCTTGCTCCTGCAGATTAGCCGCATCTGCATAACGTCCAGTGTGCAACTCCACCGCCGCTACCCGCAATGCAGCTGCGGCTTCGACCTGGAATGGCTCCGGATCGATGAACAAGGCGACCTTGATGCCGGCGTCAGTAAGTTGCTTGCAAGTAACTGCGAGTTCCCCAGATTGCCCGCGTACATCCAGACCACCTTCGGTGGTCAGCTCCTGGCGGCGTTCCGGTACCAGACAACAATCCTCCGGTAGGGCTTCGCACGCAAAAGCGAGCATCTCTGGAGTGGCGGCCATTTCAAGGTTCATCCGGGTCTGCAACACCTCACGCAGGATGCGTACGTCACGTTCCTGAATATGCCGTCGGTCTTCGCGCAGATGCACCGTGATGCTATCGGCGCCCGCTGTTTCCGCCAGACGTGCAGCTTCTACCGGGTCGGGATAACGCGTACCACGTGCCTGGCGCAACGTTGCGACATGATCAATATTTACACCCAGCCGGATTTCATCATTCATGCCTGAAGCCTTGTTCGGGTTCAATACGATGATAAGCGAGTCAGGTCAATTACGCATGGTCCGGTCAGCACCATACCTGACAAGTTCACGCAAAACTTCGCGGGTCTTGAGTCGGCGACTGCCAAGCTGCACGTCCAGTGCTGCACGCAACAACTTGCGTGCCTCCCGCATCCGCGTGCTGTCTGTGAACTGGCCCGTCGCCAGTTCTTTCAGGGTAGCTCCTTGCACGATCAAGCCACCGGATTCGGTCTGCCCCACGCGCACTGGCCCTCGCTCTGCCTCAAAACGATAGAACGCGTCTGCGGTCACGGGTTCGCCACTGAGTGCATCCCGGTCCAGATTCAGCTCGTAACCGATCGCTTGCAAAAGGCGTAACTCGAACATCCTTAGCCCGGCTTCAAGCTGCATGGGATCCGCGATGACCGATAAGGCTGCCGCATAATGATCATACAGTTCAGCCTGGGGATCATGTCGCACCATCAGGTATAGCAGCAACTCGTTCAGATAGAAGGCACCCATCAGGCACCGGCCACCCAATTTGGCTGCTGTACCAGCCGACTCAACTTGAATCAGGGTACCCAGTTCGCCGCGCAGGCTCCATGAAAGCAACAGCGGACGGAACGGTGTCAGCAGTGCCCGCAGCGGTGAACTCGGCCTCCGGATACCGCGTGCGACCAGTCCGATACGCCCGTACTCGCGGCTGACGATCTCGACAATCTTGCTGCTCTCACGCCATGCTCGTTGATGCAGCACGTAAGCAGGTGTAAGGGTAACCCGCTCAGTAGTCCTCATGCATCCTCGATGCCGAATTGCCGCAAGGCGCGCTCGTCGTCGGCCCAGTTTTCACGTACTTTGACCCAGAGCCTCAGGAACACTTTTTTGCCAAATATCTTCTGTAGCTCGAGTCGTGCACCACGCCCGATCTTTTTCAGCAACGCGCCCTCATGCCCTATAACAATAGCTTTCTGGCCTTCACGTTCGACCCATATCGTTGCACCGATGCGCAACAGCTTGGTTTCGTCTGTAAATTCATCTACCTGTACCGCGATCGAATAAGGTACTTCCTGCTGCAAGGCCAGCATAAGCTGCTCCCGGATAAACTCTGCTGCGCGTGCTGACTGTCCCTGATCAGTGACCTGCTCACGTGGGAATAGTAGTGGCGATTCTGGCAGTTGCTGCACAATCAAGCGTTCCAGTTCATCCAGATTGTCCTGTTTCTGTGCCGATACAGGCACGATGAAGATGAACTCGGCTTTGCTTTGCAAGACCTGGAGATAAGGAAGTAACTGGGTACGGCCGTGCAAGGTATCGATCTTGTTTACGATCACACCCAGGGGCCGACCGGATTGCACACATTGCCGCAAGACCCACTCATCCTGTTCGGTCCAGCGTAAAGCTTCCACCATCAACAAGACCACGTCCGCATCCGATATGGCATTTGCAGCGGAACGATTCATGCGGCGGTTGAGCACCCGTTTCCCGCCCTGGTGAATCCCGGGGGTATCAACAAATATCAATTGGGCAGTATCGGTATTACGGATGCCCAGCACCCGGTGCCGGGTGGTTTGAGGCTTGGGAGAGACGATGCTGACCTTATGACCGACCAGAGCATTGACCAAGGTGGATTTGCCCACGTTAGGCCTGCCCGCAATCGCGATGAACCCACAATGAAATTTATTTTCACTCATCGTTCAGGGCTTCGAGCGCATAACGCGCGGCTTCCTGTTCGGCGCCACGGCGGCTGACGGCTTCTCCGGAGGTATGTACATGGGATTCTTCAAGCACACAACTTACCCGGAACACCTGGCGATGTGGTTCGCCTGTTACCGACTCGACCTGATAAACCGGTAACGTCAGATTACGGGCCTGGAGCCATTCCTGTAAACGGGTTTTCGCATCCTTCAGCTCTTCGGGCGACGCAGGGTTTTCAAGCCGCTCATGAAACAGGTGCAGAATCGTTTCACGCAATATCTGGAAACCGGCATCAAGATGGATAGCCCCCAATATCGCTTCCAGCGTATCTGCGAGAATTGAGGCCCGGCGCTGCCCACCGCTTTTCATCTCTCCTGGTCCGAGATTCAGATATTCACCCAGATGAAGTTCGTTAGCCAGTTCCGCAAGCGCGTCCTGATTGACAAGACTGGCGCGCAATCTGCTCAAATCGCCCTCTTCGATATCCGGATGACGCAGAAACAATGCTTCGGCAATTACCATGTTAAGCAGTGCGTCGCCAAGGAATTCCAGGCGTTCATTATTGCGACTACCGACACTGCGATGAGTGAGAGCCCGATCAAGCAAGGCGGGATCTTTGAAAGCATGGCGCAGCGCCCTTTCGAGCCTGGGCAGATGCTGGTTCAATGTGCAACGACCTGATAGACCTTGCTGAAATGTACGACCAGATCGATATTCGCGACAAATCCGGTGCGTGCATCATAGTTCAGTGTCAGGGTCATGTTATTGGTGTTTGGATCTGTGCCGATCTTGACATCATCCGCCGAGATCACGTTCACATCGTTGACGTTGAATTGCTTCTCGATCGCGGAATGAACCCCGGATGCCGAAGTACCCTCAGCTGAATCATGCGCAACATTGGTCAATGCAGCATTGATCGTCATGTAATCCATATACAAAGGCACCAGCTTGAATCCAAACAGCGCTACAAATCCGATCAACAAGATAAGGAGGGTCCAGCTGATCATAGTCAGGCCG
>JBOIBL010000139.1:0-21878 GCA_050739495.1 Gammaproteobacteria bacterium
CTGCTGCCTGGTTCGGGATGCCAGTCGTATTCCCAGCGTACTTGCGGCGGCATCGACATCAGGATCGATTCGGTGCGACCTCCCGACTGCAGGCCGAACAGCGTGCCGCGGTCATAGACCAGATTGAATTCCACGTAGCGGCCGCGACGATAGAGCTGGAACTGGCGTTCACGTTCGCCGTATTTCAGGTCTTTGCGCTTTTCGACGATCGGAATATAGGCCGGCAGGAAATGTTCGCCGACGCTCTGCGCGAAAGCGAAGCATTTCTCGAAACCCCATTCGTTCAGATCGTCGAAGAACAAGCCGCCGATGCCGCGGGTCTCGTTGCGGTGTTTCAGGAAAAAATATTCGTCGCACCAATTTTTGTAGCGTGGATACACTTTGCTGCCGAACGGTTCGCAGGCTGCGCGCGCGGTCTGGTGCCAGTGTCGTGCATCCTCTTCGAAACCGTAATACGGCGTGAGGTCGAACCCGCCACCGAACCACCAAACGGTTGATTCGCCGGGTTTGGGCGCAGCAAAGAACCGCACGTTCATATGCGTGGTCGGCACGTAGGGATTCCACGGGTGCAATACCAGCGATACGCCCATCGCGGTCCAGCTGCGGCTGGCGAGTTCCGGCCGGTGCGCGGTGGCAGAGGGCGGCAGGGTCTGGCCGTGTACCAGTGAGAAATTGATTCCGGCTTGTTCGAATACCTTGCCGTGACGCAGCACGCGGCTTTCACCGCCGCCGCCTTCCGCACGGGTCCAGCTGTCACGCTGGAACACAGCTTCGCCATCGAGCCGCTCGAGTGCAGTCGAGATCTGATCCTGCAAACCATGCAGCCAGGCCTCGACGATCGCGCTGTCGATGTTTTCCATGCTTTAACCCGCGCGCAGAATCTTGCCAGTACGCGCATCCCTGATCTCGGTGGGCTTGCGTTGCGGTCCGGTCTGACCCGGCAGGATGTAATCGACATCATCGCCGAGTCGTGCCCGCACCTGCAGTGCCGAACGTGCCGGGGCATGCCCGCTCAGATTCGCGCTGGTGGAGATCAATGCCATGCCGGTGAGCTCGCATAATGCACGCGCGACCGGATGTGCGGTGACACGCACGGCGAGCGTGTCGCGTCCGCCGGTAATCCAATCCGGAACGGCTTCCGCCGCCGGTACGATCCATGTTACCGGCCCGGGCCAGCTGGCTTCGAGCCGGGCACGCAAGGTTTTGTCCAACGGTGCCATGAATGGCAACAGTTGTTCGATATGCGACGCGATCAGGATGAATCCTTTGCCGACATCGCGGGATTTGAGCGCGAGGATACGTTCGACGGCCTGGGTGGCGAGCGGATCGCAACCCAGGCCGTACACCGCTTCGGTGGGGTAGGCGATCACGCCGCCTGCCCAGACGATGGCACGGGCCTGCCGCTGTGACCAGTGCAGGGCGGACACGGTTTCGCGTCAGGAAGCGCTGGCTTCCGGTTCAGCTGGCGGCGCCAGTTCCGGAGCCGGCTCGGCGAAGCCGCATTCCTTGCGTGGGCACACCCGCTCGGTGCCTTTGCGCTTGGTGGTCTTTACGGTCAGTATCGGCCAGGCACACTTCGGGCACGGCTGCGCCAGTGGCAGATTCCAGACCGCATATTTGCAATCCGGATAACGGGCGCAAGAGTAGAACACTTTACCGTAGCGCGACTTGCGTTTGAGCATGGTCGCCTGATGGCATTCCGGACATTCGACGCCGGTATCTTCGGGTTTCTCCAGCGGCTCGATGTACTTGCAGTTCGGATAACCGGAACAGCCGATGAACTTGCCGTAACGGCCGCGGCGGATGATGAGATCGGAATTGCATTTCGGACACTGCCGACCTTCGATCTTCTCCGGCTGGCTGGCTTCCTCCGCGGTCTCGTCCGTATTGCGGGTGTAATCGCAGTCCGGGTACCCGGTGCAGCCGATGAAACGTCCGCGTCGGCCGAGCCGGATCGAGAGCGGTTTGCCGCATTTGGGGCAAGCTTCATCCATCTGTTCGGTGGTGACATCCTTGCGCGAGACGTTCTCTTCCTTGTGATCGACGAGTTTCTTGAACGGGTCCCAGAACTCGTGCATCACCGGTACCCATTCCTTCTCGCCGCGCGACACGGCATCCAGCTCGTCTTCCATCTTGGCGGTGAAGTCGTAGTCAACGTACTGGGTGAAATGTTCAGTGAGGAACTTGCTGACCACGCGACCCACGTCGGTGGGTTTGAAACGTTTGCGATCCATTTCCACGTATTCGCGCTGCTGCAGCGTCGAGATGATGCTGGCGTAGGTCGAGGGCCGGCCGATACCGAATTCTTCCAGTGCTTTCACCAGACTGGCTTCGCTGAAGCGCGGCGGTGGTTCGGTGAAATGCTGTTCGCTCTTGATGCCTTTGAGTGTCACGCTCTCGCCTTCTTCCAGCGCCGGCAGCGTGCGTTCCTCATCTTCTTCGTTCTTGGTGTCGTCCTGGCCTTCCTGATACACGGCCATGAAGCCGGGCACCACCAGCACCGAGCCGGTGGCGCGAAAACTCAGACCGTCGCCGGCAGACAGATCGGCACTCACGGTATCGAAAATGGCCTGCTCCATCTGGCAGGCGATGGTGCGTTTCCAGATCAGTTCATAGAGCTTGCGCTGCTCGTCGGTGAGTTTGCCGCGGATCTCTTCCGGCGCGCGCGCGGCCGACGTCGGACGGATTGCCTCATGTGCTTCCTGGGCATTCTTGGATTTGGTCTTGTAGACACGCGGTTCATCCGGCAGGTGATCCTTGCCGAAACGCTGCAGGATGACATCGCGAAGCTCAGCTATTGCCTCATTGGCGAGGTTCACCGAATCGGTACGCATGTAGGTGATCAGGCCCACCGGGCCTTCGCCGGTAAGATCGATGCCTTCATATAACTGCTGGGCGATGCGCATGGTGCGCTGCGCGCCGTAACCGAGTTTGCGCGAAGCTTCCTGTTGCAAGGTCGAGGTCGTAAAGGGTGCTGCAGGATTGCGTTTGCGTTGCTTCTTCTCGACCCGCGCGACCAGCAGTTTGCCATCGGCGGATTTGAGCAGGGTTTTTTCTGCTGCACGCGCGGATTTCTCGTCGCGGAACGAAAACTGTTCGACTTTCTCGCCCTTGTATTCGAGCAGCCGTGCGTTGAATGCCTGCTGAGCTTTCTCCGCCTCGGCGATCAGGGTCCAGTATTCCTCACTCTTGAATTTCTCGATCTCGTCCTCGCGCTCGCAGATCAGGCGCAGCGCCGGGCTTTGCACGCGTCCGGCCGAGAGACCGCGGCGAATTTTCTTCCACAACAGCGGCGACAGGTTGAAACCCACCAGATAATCCAGGGCGCGGCGGGCCTGTTGTGCACTGACCAGTTCCTGTGACAGCACACGCGGATTCGCCACCGCCTCGTTGACCGCGCGCTTGGTGATCTCGTGGAACACCACGCGGTGCACGGCTTTGTCCTTGAGCTTGCCACGCTCTTTCAGGATCTCGTAGAGATGCCAGGAGATGGCCTCGCCTTCGCGGTCCGGGTCGGTCGCGAGATACAGGGCGCCGGCTTTCTTGAGCGCCTTGATGATCGCGTCCACATGCTTCTCATTGCGCTCGATCAGCGCATATTTCATGGCGAAGTCATGCTCCGGATCGACCGCACCCTCCTTGGGTACCAGGTCGCGGACGTGGCCGTAGGAAGCCAGCACCTCGAAGTCCTTGCCCAGGTACTTCTTGATGGTTTTGGCTTTGGCGGGGGATTCGACTATGACGAGATTTGTGCTCATATATATAAGGAATACTACAAACCGAGCGGTGACGGCAAGCACCAGGGTGCCGGGACTGACAAAAATCCGCCCGGCAAGGCCGGGCGGACGAGGTCAAAACAGCGCTGCAGATTCAGTGCATCGCGCCGATCGAATCGTCGAATACCAGATCTTCCATGCGTGCGTAGGCATCTTCCTGACCCGGACGATTGAACAACACCATGAGGATGATCCATTTCACCTGCTCCAGATCGATCTCGCTGTTGTCCAGCGCCATGATCCTGTCCACGACCACTTCGCGCTGCGCGGGTTCGAGGATGCCGATGTTCTCCAGGTACTGGATGAAGCCGCGGCATTCGGTGTTCAGGCGGGTGGTTTCCTGCTCCGCATAGACGCGGAATCCGTCATGGCGATTGAGTTCCGGATCGCTCACCGGCGGCGCGCCCTCAGCCAGATTTTCCAGCCAGTCGAACGCCTTGTTGATCTCGGAGTTGGGGAACCCCGCTTCTTCCAGTTCTACAGTCAGTGATGCGCGGTCAGTATCGGTTTCGGTCTCGTCGTCGTCCAGGTAGTTTTCGAACAAGTACATCAGCACGTCGAGCACGTTTTCTTTCATCATGATGTCGGCCTCTTGTTCACCCGGGAATAATGTCCGCCCGGCGTTGCTTCCACTTGGCCCTGAAGCTCGAGCATCAGCAGCATGGAGGAAACGACATCGGGCGTCAATCCAGTGCGCTCAACGAGGGCGTCCACCGAAGTGGGTGCGAACGCCATTGAATTCAAGAGCAGGCGGTAATCGGGGTCATCCGGTTCGGCGTCTGCTGTCATGCTGGTAGCAGGTTTGGCAGCGGGCTCGAATGGCAATTCCAGGCTCAGCAGCGGCGCAAGCTCTTCAAGGATATCGCCGGCTGATTCGACCAGTTTGGCACCCTGGCGGATCAGCTGATGGCAACCTCGCGCCATGGGATTGTGGATCGAGCCTGGGATGGCGAAGACTTCGCGGCCCTGTTCGGCGGCGAGCCGGGCGGTGATCAGCGAACCGCTGGAAGTTGCAGCTTCGACGACCAGGGTGCCGATCGCGAGCCCGCTGATGATGCGGTTGCGGCTCGGAAAATGCGTGGGCAAGGGTGGTGTGCCGGGCGGAAATTCCGAGATCAGCAGACCTTTGGCGGCAATCTCTTCTGCCAGTTCACGGTGGCGTGGCGGATAGGGTCTGTCGAGCCCTGTGCCCCAGACTGCGATGGTGGCACCATTCGCCTTGAGCGCGCCGCGATGGCTGGCGCCATCAATACCCAGCGCCATGCCGCTGGTGATAGTAAGCCCGCAGCCGGCCAGGTAGGCCGCAAAGTCTTCGGCATTGCGGCGGCCTTCACTACTGGGATTGCGACTGCCAACCATGGCGAGTTGGGGGCTACCGAGCAAACTGACATCACCGCGCAGGAACAGCAGCATCGGTGCACCTGGAATCTCGCGCAGCAGAGCTGGAAATGCCGGGTCAGTAAAAGGCAGGATGCTGGCGCCGGCTTTATCGAGCCAGGTCTGATCCTGATCCGCTGCGATCCAATCGGGTTGCTTGAGCGCGGCCCGGGAGGCGGCGCTCAGTGATTCTGATGCCGGGCCGCGAGCAGCGCTGTCGAAGATAGCTGCCGGCGAGCCATGACAGGCCAGCAGTTGGGAGAGCCCGGCCATCCCGAGGCCCGGAATCCGGGCCAGAGCCAGCCAATAGCGAACATCCTGTGCGTCTATCGTCCCTTTCCTCTTGTTGCCTGTCCTGAAACGCTCCGGTTTGCAGGTACCGGTTACGGATTCTTGACCACGTCGGCGACGTGGATCTCGCGCGTGGCGCGCATGATCAGCGCGTAACTTACATGCTTGAAGGTCCGGAATACCATCAGCGTACCGGAGGATTCATCCGGCAGTTTGACTGAACCACTGAACCAGCCGGATGCATAACGGTCCTCCACCTTGAGGCCCTTGCGATAGATGCGCAGGACTGTGCCGGGATCAAGGCCGTCGTCATCGCCGCGATTCAGCACCACGACCTGAAACTGGCCGATCTGCTGGACGCCACCCAGCACCGCCATGATCTGGCCGTCCACGCTCTTGACGGGCGGGTGCGGCAGGAAACTCGGATTCAGTGTCTCTTCGGTGACCGGCAGGAAGCGATCGCCGGGTAGCGCTTCCTGAACTGCCGAACTGAGGACCAGTTTCTGGGGATCGCCCCAGCGCTCGATCTGACCAGTGCCTATGTAGGTGGCTTGGTAGCCCAGTTTGTCGCCGGTCTCCGGATCGATGTACGCATCACCCAGACGGTAAAGATCGTAACGATCCCCATCCGCTTGTTTCAACCCGCGGGCGTAGACTTCACCACCCACGCCGATAGCCGGGCGCCCGTCAACGGACTGCAGCAGATAGCCGGCGCGCTCGAGGGTATCGGGATCGATCACCCGGGTTTTGGACAGGAAGGACTGGATCGCAGTCAGCGGTACCGCCGGGATCGCCTCCTGCAAGGATTCATAACGTACCTTCGGGCTGAGTTTCTCGACCGGCAGGTTGCTGGCAGGTGCGGGGGTCTCACTGACCGTCTCGCCGTTACGTTGCACGGTAATGGTCGGCTTGCCGTTCACGTAGCCGAGTAACAGGACGTCTCCAGGGTAGATGAGGTGCGGATTCTTGATATCCGGATTGGCATACCAGATGTCCGGCCAACGCCAGGGATCGGCGAGATACATGGAGGCGATGCCCCACAAGGTATCGCCTTTCTTCACCACATAGCGTTTGGGCGCCTGCGGTTCTACCACGGGTGGCGGGGGTGCAGGTTGCTCGGCCTGTGGGGGCGGTGCTGGGGGCGGCGGTGCCGGCTGATTCCTGGGGGTGTGAGCGCAAGCAGCCAGCAGGGCAGCCAGACTCAGGGCGGCAAGATAGCGGGTCGCGCTATAATTGTTCATCGAGCAGTCTCCACGGACTTGCCTGACATTCCCCGCCTGTTGTGGCCCCCTCGGGTCGCGGAGCTGCCGGGGCAACTTATTAGTAGCATCATAACTTTAGCAGCATTTTGTGCAAAAGTGCATGAGGAGTGAGGCGGTATCCTTGCTGCCAGCGAAATTGACCCCCATATCCGGATGAACCATGGCCAGATTGACGATATTGCATTTCCCCGACCCCCGGCTGCGCATCAAGGCCCGACGGCTGGCGGCGGTTACTGACGCCACCCGCCGTCTGATGGCGGACATGCTGGAGACCATGTATGCCGCCGAAGGTATAGGTCTGGCGGCGACCCAGGTAGGTGTGGACCAGCGCGTCATCGTGGTGGATGTGTCCGAAGGCCGCGATGAGCCACGTTGCTATGCGAATCCCGAGATCCTGAGCCGTGAAGGCAAGGAACGTTCGCAGGAAGGCTGTCTCTCGGTGCCGGGTTATTACGACGAAGTCGAGCGTGCGGAACGCGTAAGGGTGCGGGCGCTGGATGGTGACGGCAAGCCGGTGGAATTCGAAACTGATGGGTTGCTCGCAGTCTGTATCCAGCATGAGATCGACCATCTGGATGGCAAACTGTTCGTCGACTACCTTTCAGATCTGAAACGCCAGCGAATCCGCAAGAAGCTGGAAAAAGAGCAGCGTGAAGAACGTGTACGCGTTCGCGATGGCGCGCCAGCGATCTGAACGTTTTCTATAACACATTTTTCATTTCCAACCGGATTGCGTCATGACCACGCGATTGCGTATTGCCTTCGCCGGTACTCCGGATTTCGCGGTGCCGGCACTCGAGGCGCTGGTTGCGGCCGGCCACGAGATCGTGGGTGTCTGGACCCAGCCGGACCGGCCTGCCGGGCGCGGTCGCAAACTCGCCGCCTCACCCGTAAAACAGCATGCGTTGCAACTCGGTTTGTCCGTGCAGCAGCCGGTGAGCTTGCGCAAGACCGAGGCGCGTGTGGCGCTGCGTGAAGCGAAGCCGGACCTGATGGTGGTGGTCGCGTATGGCTTGCTATTGCCACGCGCGGTGCTCGATCTCCCGCGTTACGGATGTCTCAACATTCACGCTTCGTTGTTGCCGCGCTGGCGTGGTGCCGCACCGATCCAGCGTGCGATCCTGGCGGGTGACGACGAGAGTGGCGTGACTATCATGCAGATGGATGCGGGACTGGATACCGGAGACATGCTGATGGTGCGGCGCACGCCGATCCACGCCACCGATAATGCCCAAACCCTGCATGACCGGCTCGCGGTGCTGGGCGCGGAAGCAATCGTCGAGGTGCTCACACATATCACGGAGCTGCAACCAGTGGCACAGGATCAGGCGTGTGCGACCTATGCCCCCAAACTCACTCGTGAAGAAGCATTGATCGACTGGAATCGCCCAGCCGCAGAGCTGGAACGGTGTGTGCGTGCCTATAATCCCTGGCCGGTGGCGCACACATTCTGGAACGGACAATCTTTGCGGATATGGGAAGCGCAAATGTTGCAACTAACAGCAAACTTCGCACCTGGCAGCGTCATTGCCAGCGGCGCGGATGGCATCGACGTGGTCACGGGCCAGGGTGTGTTGCGAATCACGCGCTTGCAAGCTGCCGGCGGCCGGGTATTGTCCGCTGCCGATTTCAGTCATGGCCGCGCGCTTGCCGGCGCGCGTTTCGGCTGATGTCAGGGGCATCGACACGTGCGCTTGCCGCACAAGTGCTGGTTGCGGTGCTGCGTGATGATATGCACTTGAACAGTGCATTGAGGCGTTTGCGTCCAGCTGAGCTCGCGGTACGCGATGCGGCATTGATACAGGAATTGTGTTACGGCGTGTTGCGATTCAAGCCACGGCTGGAATTCTGGCTGACTCGGCTGCTGAATCAACCGCTCAAGCCGGGTGAGCTCGATGTACATACTCTGTTGCTGGTGGGCTTGTACCAGCTCGCCGCCATGCGTGTGCCGGCGCACGCCGCAGTGAAAGAGACCGCAGAAGCTTGCCGCACGCTGGGTAAGCCCTGGGCCGTGAAATTGTTGAACGCGATATTGCGCCGTTTCCAGCGTGAATACGCATCGCTGCAGGTTGCCGCCGACGAAGATGAAGTGGCGCGCTATATGCATCCGCGTTGGTTCATCCAGCGTCTGCAGTCCGAGTGGCCTGAGCATTGGCAGGCTGTGCTCGAAGCAAACAACATCAGACCACCGCTCAGCCTGCGCGTTAACCGGCGTGTTATACAACGTGATTATTTACTGCAGGCGTTTGCGGCCGCGGGTATTGCAGCACATGCCTGCTCTGTATCCACTGACGGTTTGATAGTGGAAACCACCGCGGACGTAGAGTCCTTGCCGGGTTTCGCGGCAGGGCATTTTTCCGTGCAGGACGAAGCTGCGCAACTGGCGGCGGGGCTGCTAGATGTGCAAGCCGGGATGCGGGTACTGGATGCGTGTGCGGCACCGGGCGGCAAGACCGGACACATCGTGGAAATGTACCCGGATGCGGCTGAAGTGCTCGCACTGGATTCCGATGCAATGCGCAGCATGCGGATCCGTGAAAACCTCGACCGGCTCGGGTTACAGGCGCCACTGCAGGTGGCGGATGCCGGTCGCCCGCAGGACTGGTGGGACGGACGCCATTTCGAGCGCATTTTGCTGGATGCGCCTTGCAGTGCCACCGGGGTTATCCGGCGCCATCCGGATATCAAGGCACTGCGTCGAGTGGAGGACGTCAGTGCAGCGGCAGACCTGCAATCCCGTCTGCTTGCTGCACTCTGGCCGCTACTCGCGCCGGGGGGTAAGCTGCTCTACGCCACCTGTTCGGTACTGACGGAAGAGAACGGCCGCCAGATCGAAGCGTTCCTGGCCGCGCATGATGATGCGCAGGCGGTCTCGCTACCGGGTGCATGGGGCGTCGCAGCAGGTCCGGGTCGGCAGATACTCCCCGGGCAGAACAATATGGACGGCTTTTACTATGCTTGTCTGCTCAAACACTGAGTATCATTCCAGCACATCATGATGCGTACCGTTCTTGCACCCAGATTCATGCCGCGCACCGCGCTTGCCGCGCTTGCCGCGCTGGTCTGCGTGTTGTGTCTGGGCACCGCAGCAGCTGCGCGTGCGGCTGACGATCAGCCGGGTTTCGTGATCCGCACTGCGTTCACCGAATTGCTGAACGGAGTGTATTGTCTGAACGCCGACGTCGATCTCAACATGAGCAATGAGGCGGTCGATGCACTCGAGAATGGCGTCCCGCTCACCGTGGAATTGCAGATCGAGGTGATCAAGCATCGCAGTTACCTGTGGAACAAGACCGTCGCTACGCTTACCGAGCGTTACCAGATCAGTTTTCACCCGCTTACGCGCCGCTTCATCGTCAAGAATCTGAATAGCGGTCAGCAGCAGAGTTTCGTGAGCTATCGCGATGCCATCACTTTCCTGGGACAGATAAACGATCTGCCGGTGATCGATTCGAGCCTGCTCGAGCCGGATACCAAATACCTGATCCGCATGCGTGCGGTGCTGGATATCAAGGATTTCCCCGGTCCACTCCAACTCATCGCGTCCTTCTTCAAGGGTTGGGATCTCTCCAGTGACTGGTACGCGTGGGTGCTGACCTCATGAAACGCTACTTCATGCCTCTGGTCATCGCGGCCGGCATCCTGGTAATGCTGGTATCGCTGATCATGCTCAGCAAGAGCACGCAGAATTCAGCCGCGTTCGAAAATGTGCATCTCGGGTTGTTGCTGTTGAACGCCATCGCTGCACTGGTACTGCTGGTGGTGATCGGCTACAACCTGTTCCGGTTGATCCGTCAGTACCGGCGCAACGTGACCGGTTCGCGGCTCACCAGCCGCCTGGTAGTGATGTTCGTGGTGTTGGCGATCGCGCCGGTGCTGCTGGTATATGGATTCTCGATCCAGTTCATCAATCGCGGAATCGACTCCTGGTTCGACGTGCGGGTGGAGCGCGCCCTGTCGGATGCCATCGAACTTTCCCGTACCGCGTTGCAGACCCGGGTCCATGATCTGCTGGGACGCACCCAGCATCTTTCCGATCTGATCTCTGCCACCGGCAAACGTGAATTGCCGGTACAACTGGATGCCTTGCGTCGTCAGAGCGGCGCCACCGAGCTGACACTCCTGAGTGGTCTGGATGGGCACATCATCGCGTCCAGTACCAGTCAGGCAAGTACCCTGATCCCGGATCTGCCGAGCCAGGAAGTGCTGATGCAGGTGCGTACCGGCAATGTCTATGTAGGGCTCGACCCGGTTGGTGATAACGGCCTCCACATCCGTGCCGTCGTCCCGGTCGCGGCCGGTGGATTGTGGTGGCGTCCCGAGATACTGCAAGCCATGTATCCGGTCGCCGACGAACAGAGTGGTCTCGCCAACCGGGTGCAGAACGCCTATTCGCACTACCGCGAATTGACTGTGCTGCGCACGCCGCTCAAATACAGCTTCATGGGCACGTTGTCGCTGGTGTTGTTCCTGTCGATCCTGATGGCAGTGTGGATCGCATTCGTGGCGGCGCGCAAACTGGTGGAGCCAATCCAGAATCTGGTGGAAGGTACCCGTGCGGTGGCGCGCGGCGATTTCAGTACCCGCTTGCCGATGCCTTCGCGCGACGAAGTCGGCTATCTGGTGTCGTCCTTCAACGAGATGACACAGAGGCTTGCCGAAGCCAATGATGCAGCGCGTCGCAGTCGGCAACAGGTCGAGAACGAACGCAGCTATCTCGGTGCGGTTTTGGGGCGCCTGTCGTCCGGGGTCATCTCGTTCAATGCCGCGCTGGTGTTGAAGACCGCCAATCCGGCGGCAGGCGAGATCCTGGGTACGGATCTGCATCGGCATCTGGGCAAATCGCTGGCGCCGCTGGCTACCGAACCCTCGCTGCTGGGCCAGTTCGTCGCGGCTTGTCGTGGCCATCTCGATGCCGAACAGCGGGAGTGGCGCGAGGAGATGGTGCTGCATGGTGACAGCGGGCGCCGCATCCTGATGGTGAGTTGTACTGCGCTGCCGAGCGCCGGTGAATCACCGCCCGGGCATGTGATGGTGTTCGATGATTTGACGGCGTTGATCGAGGCGCAACGTGATGCCGCCTGGGGTGAAGTGGCGCGCCGGCTGGCACATGAGATCAAGAACCCGCTCACGCCCATCCAGTTGGCTGCGGAGCGGGTACGTCGGCGTTATCTCGGCATGCTCAAGGGCGAGGATGCGGAAGTGCTGGACCGTGCCACCCATACCATCGTGCAGCAGGTGGAAGCCCTCAAGTCGATGGTCAATGATTTCAGTGAATATGCGCGCTCGCCACAACTCGAATTCACGCTGCTGGATCTGAATGCGCTGGTGCGGGAAGTGGTCGAGTTGTACCGCAGTCGTGAAGTCGGCATGAACATCGAACTCAAACTCGATGCGAATCTGCCGAAGCTGCATGCCGATTCAGGCCGCATCCGGCAGATGCTGCATAATCTGTTCAAGAATGCGCTGGAAGCGCTGGAGGGCCGCAAGCAACCGTGGGTGCGCATCACCACCCATCATTTTCGTCGCGGCAGTGAAGAGATGGCGGAGATCGTGGTGGAGGATAACGGTCCGGGATTCAATGCGGAGATATTGGGGAAAGCGTTCGAGCCGTATGTCACCAGCAAACCGAAAGGTACCGGTCTGGGGCTGGCGATTGTGAAGAAGCTTGCCGAGGAGCACGGCGGCAGTATCCGTGCCCAGAATGCGCCGGAAGGTGGCGCACAACTAGTCATACGTCTGCCCATCAATGAGGACACGCGCAGCAGCGCGTTACTGGGCTGGCGCTCAAGTGGCAGGAGGGAGGCGTCATGAGATCGTCACAGATACTGGTGGTGGATGACGAGGCGGATATCCGCGGGATGGTTCAGGAGATCCTCACCGAGGAAGGTTACAAGGTACGCGTCGCCGGCAATGCCGCCGAAGCGCGCGATGCACGGGCCAAGGCGGAACCCGATCTGGTATTGCTCGACATCTGGATGCCGGACATGGACGGTATCAGTCTGCTCAAGGAATGGAGCCGCGAAGGTGCATTGTCGTTTCCGGTGGTGATGATGTCCGGGCACGGAACCGTGGATACCGCAATCGAAGCGACCAAACTCGGGGCGCTGGATTTCGTCGAGAAGCCCTTGTCGCTCGCCAAGCTGTTGCGCACGGTCGAACACGCGATCGAGATGGGGCACAAAGCCCGTGAGCAACGCGCCCCACGCGGCGGTGTACCGTTGTTCGAACCGATCGGGAAAAGCCGTCAGATACAGGGTTTGCGCGATCAATGTCGTCGCATCGCACCATTCGATACGGCGGTGATGCTGGTGGGTGAACCGGGCAGTGGCCGCAAGATGCTGGCGCGCTACCTGCACGGTTTGAGTCTGCGTGGCGCGGGGCCATTTGTGGGCCTCGCTTTGTCCGGTCTCGATCCGCACGATGCTGCGGTGCGTTTGTTTGGACGCGAACAGGGCGGCAAGGTCGAACCCGGATTGTTCGACGCTGCGCGGGATGGCAGCCTGTTCCTCAACGAACTCACGGACATGCAACCCGAAGTCCAGCAACTGCTGCTGAGCGTACTGGATCAGGGACGTTACACCCGTGTCGGCGGGCAGTCCGCGCAGACCCTCGACGTGCGCTTCATGTCTGCTGCACTGCCGGAGATCGAATCGTATCTCGCCGATGGCCGTTTCCGGCGCGACCTGTATCTGCGTCTCGACGGTGTCGCAGTGCGGGTGCCGCCGTTACGCGAGTACCGTGAAGATGTGCCGGAGTTGCTGCGTTATTACACTGATACGATGGTGGATATCCAGAATCTCAAATACCGGCGCTTCAGCGTCGCAGCACAGAACCGGCTGCGTAACTATCCGTGGCCCGGTAATGTGCGTGAACTCAAGAACATGATCCAGCGCTTTCTGATGCTGAATGAAGACAGCGAAATCTCGCTGGAGGAAGTCGAGCGCGAACTGGCGCCGTTCAGTTCCAGTGAATCGCTGGTCAAGCAGGATCTGCTGGCGATGCCGCTTCGGGAAGCCCGCGAGCATTTCGAGAAAGCCTACCTTGAACAGCAGTTGCAGTTATGCGGTGGCAAGGTCGGCAAGCTTGCCGAACGGGTCGGCATGGAGCGTACCCACCTTTACCGCAAACTCAATTCACTGGGGATCGATTTCCGCGCTCTGGGGGCAGACGAAGCGGAAGATTGAGGCTAATTGGTCTTGATGACCAAAGGCTCGATATGATTCTGGGCGAGTTTGGCGCGTAGCGTATTAAGTGTCCTCAGATCCCGGATTGGTCCGATGCGCACCCGGTTCCAGGTGCCGCCGTTGTTCACCTGCACTTGCTGGATACTGGACTCGACGCCGAGCAGCGCGAGGCTGGCTTTCAGTTTGTCGGCCTCGGCGTAGCTCTGGAACGAACCGACCTGCAGGATGTATGTACCAGGCTGACTGACCGGGCCGGCCACGTCGCCGGAACGGGTTTCCTTGTCCTGACTCGGGATCACGACCTGGAATGACGGCAGCAGTTTGTAGAAATCGAAATGAGTCGGGGCATTGGCGGTGCCGGCAGCCGGCGCGCTGACGGATGCACCGGATTTGGTATTCGACGCCGGTTTGCTGTTCACGCTGGTGGCAGGGCCTTTCTCATGATGCAGTTTCTTCCATACTTGCGGCGCTGATTCGACCACGAGAACTGCCGCCACCACACCGACGATAAACCAGCCCCAACCCGGGAAGCTGCCGCTCTTCTTGCGTGACGGATCTTTCGGTTTGGGTGCGTTTTTATAATCTTTTGCCATGGGTGCTTACATGCTTTCCGGCGCGGAGACGCCCAATAACGCGAGTCCGTTACGCAATGTCTGTTGGGTGGCGCGGCTCAAGGTCAGACGCGCATCGCGCAGATCCTTGTCTTCCACCAGGAACTGGTGGGTGTCGTACCAGGTGTGGAATGCAGTGGCGAGCTCGCGCAGGTATTGCGCCAGCAGATGCGGTTCCAGATTGCGTGCGGCGGTCTCGACCATCTCCGGCAACCGTGACAGCTCAACCATCAGCACCTGTTCGTGAGGCTCGCTCAGCCGTGCAAGTGAGCGCTGACCGTTTTCTGCATCGTAGCTGAAACCTTTTTCACCGAGCTGACGGAACACGCTGGCGATGCGCGCATGCGCATACTGGATGTAGTAAACCGGATTGTCGTTGCTTTGCGAACGTGCCAGATCGATGTCGAATACCAGTTGTGAATCCGGTTTGCGTGCGATCAGGAAATAACGCGTCGCATCGCGTCCAGCTTCGTCAATCAGGTCGCGCAGTGTGACGTAACCGCCGGCCCGCTTGGAGATCTTCACCTCTTCGCCGCCGCGCATCACGGTGACCATCTGATGCAATACATACTCCGGCCAGCCCTGCGGGATTCCGGCATCGAGAGCCTGCAGGCCGGCATGTACGCGCGTCAGTGAACCATGATGATCGGCGCCCAGTTCAGTGATGGCGCGCTTGTAACCGCGCTGCCATTTGCTGAAATGATAAGCGACATCCGGCACGAAATAGGTGTAGGTGCCATCCGATTTGCGCATCACCCGGTCCTTGTCGTCTCCGAAGTCGGTGGTGCGCAACCACAGCGCACCACCCTCCTCGAAGGTATGGCCGTGAGCAACGAGTTCACGCACGGTCTCCTCGACTTTGCCATCTGTATAAAGTGAAGATTCCAGGAAATATACGTCGAAATGCACATTGAATGCTTTCAGATCCAGGTCCTGCTCGTGGCGCAAGGCGGCGACCGCAAAGTGGCGGATGGCTTCCAGATCCTCTGTGTTACCACTGCCGGTCACGGTATGGCCGTCGGCGCTGACCGACTCGCCGGCCATGTAGGCGCGCGCGACATCGGCGATGTACTCGCCACGATAACCGTCGGCAGGCCAGCCGGGTTGTTCCGGCGCGATACCCTTGCAGCGTGCCTGTACCGACAACGCGAGGTTGTTGATCTGTACGCCGGCATCGTTGTAATAGAATTCACGAGTCACAGCCCAACCGGTGGTTTCGAGCAACCGCGCCAGACTGTCGCCGATAGCGGCAGCGCGGCCATGGCCCACGTGCAAGGGACCGGTCGGATTGGCCGATACGAATTCCACGCCGACCTGGCGGCCGTTGCCGGAGTTGCTGCGACCATACTGTTCGCCAGCGGCGAGGATGGCGTTCACTTCATCGTGATACGCCGACGGACTGAGGAAAAAATTTATGAAACCGGGGCCCGCGATCTCGGTCCTGGCGATCAGCGTGGACGCGGGCAACGACTGGATGATGGCTTCGGCCAACTCGCGAGGTTTCTTGCCTGCTTTGCGGGCCAGCATCAGCGCGACATTGGTGGCGAAATCGCCGTGCGCGCGGTCGCGGGTGCGTTCGATCAGCGGGGTGCCTTCGGGCAACGCGTCACGCGGAAACAACTCGCCGTCAAGCCGGTCGAGCGTGGTGCGCAGCGCGCCTTCGAGCAGATGTTTCAAGCGTGGAATTCCCGTGAAAAATGGCAGCAAACAGACGGGTAATTCTAACGTCTGCGGCTGGTCGGCAGAAGCACGTCGCAGGCTTTATTTGGGCCGCTATCAATATGTTTCCGATGGATCGACGTCTATCGACCAGCGTACCCGGCGTGCCTGACGCAGTGTCTGCAACTGCGGCAGCGCCCGGGCCAATCCGCTTTGCAAGGGCGCGCGCTGGGGTGCAAGCAACAGCAGTTGTGCACGGTAGCGTCCGGCTCGACGTTCCATTGGTGCCGGTACAGGTCCGAGCACTTCGACCTGCGGGCCGCACGCGGTTGCCAGGAGTGGAAGGGCAGATTCCAGAAAGTTCTGTGGCGCGGCCGCAGACGGTGCTTCGGCACGCAACAGGGCCATGGCGGCAAACGGTGGCAGCCCGTTCATGCGCCGATCCTGCAATGCCGCTGTCGCGAAGCTGGCATAGCCTTCCCGGACCAGATGCGTGAGTAATGGATGATCCGGATGATGGGTCTGGATCAGTACTTCGCCGGAGCGTTCCGCACGCCCGGCCCGGCCCGCTACCTGCATCACGAGTTGGGCCATGCGCTCGCTGGCCCGGAAGTCGATGCCGAACAGGCCCTGATCCGCATCCAGGATCCCGACCAGCGTCACGTTCGGGAAATCATGACCTTTCGCCAGCATCTGGGTGCCGATCATGATCCGGTGCGTGCCGCTCTGCACGCCTTCGAGCAGTCCCTCCATGGCACCCTTGCGCCGGGTGGTATCGCGATCGATGCGCACCACGCCGGCATCCGGGAACAGCCGCAGGAGAGCAGCCTCGATCCGTTCCGTACCCTGACCGAAAAAATCGAAATCTGCCGCGCCGCATTGTTCGCATACGGCTGGCAAACCACGCTCCGCACCGCAATGATGACATTGCAGCCGCTGGCTGCCATGCAGGGTCATGCGCGCGTCACAGCGTTTGCAGCCCAACACGTAACCGCAGGCATGACACATCAGCGTCGGCGCGTAACCGCGCCGGTTGAGAAACAGCAGCACCTGGCCATCGGCATCGAGATGCCGGCGGATCGCATCCAGCAGCAAGTCCGACAAACCTTCATCCAGCCAACGGCTGCGGATATCGAGCAGGCGCAGATGCGGGTGGCGGGCGTTACCGGCGCGTTCGGGAAGCTCGAGTTGTGTGTAACGTTGCAGGGCGACGTTGTGGATCGATTCCAGTGACGGCGTTGCCGAACCGAGCAACACGGGAATATTGCTGCGTTGCGCGCGCACTACTGCCAGATCACGCGCTGAATAGCGAAAGCCATCCTGCTGCTTGAACGAAGCATCATGCTCTTCATCCACCACGATGATGCCGGGCTGTTGCAAGGGCACGAATATGGCCGAACGGGTACCGACCACGACCCGCGCACGACCGTCACGTGCCGCGAGCCAGGTTGCCAGCCGTTCCCCATCGCTCAGACCGGAATGGAATGCAGCGACCGCACCGAACCGGGCGCGAAAGCGTGACAAGAGTTGCGGCGTGAGACCGATCTCGGGCACCAGCACCAAGGCCTGCCTTCCGGCACGCACTACTGCGGCGATGGCCTCAAGATAAACCTCGGTCTTGCCGCTGCCGGTGATGCCGTTGAGCAAAAACGCCCTGAAGCTCCTGCCTGCGGCGATGACCTGATCCACTGCATCAGCTTGCGCGGCATTGAGTGCAACTGCGGGAGGCGCGATGGTGTCGATGGTGCCTGTTTCGATGTCGCGCTGTGTCTTTTCTGCCCAACCGCGTTCAATCAAGGTCCGCAGGATGGCAGTCCAACGCTTAGAGATTTGCTCCAGCTCGCGGGCATCGCAACCAGCGGGGTGTGCGCGCAGCAGCGTCAGCAGGGCAGCCTGCTGTGGCGCACGTTTCAGCAAGGCTGGATCCACCTGGAGGCCGGCGGCAGTGATCCGCCAGACAGGCGTGCCGGGAGTGTGCGCAGGTTTGCCCTGGCGCAGCGCGACCGGTAACAGGACTTGCATGACTTCACCGACCGGATGCCGATAGTACTCGGCGGCCCAGCGCGCCAATGCCAGCATGTCTTCCGGTATCGGTGGTGCCGCATCCAGGATTCCACGCACGCGTTTGAGTTTCGAGGCCGGCACCTCGGTCTTTAGCGGTGTGTCGAGCAGGATGCCGATCACGTCCCGACCGCCGAATGGCACTCGCAAGCGTATCCCCGGCGCCAGCTTGGAGGTGTCGACAGCGGCAGGCGGCAGGTAATCGAAGTGGCCATAAAGCGGTGAGGGGATGGCTACCCGCAGGTAACAGTCCGTGGTCACGGTGAACATCCTGCGTTATCCACACATTCTGTGGATAAGTATGTGGATGTTTTATCGTGTCGCATATTAAACAGCGGGTTTCGAGGCGTTTGTGTCAATTTGGTTAAAATTTGCACGCTTGAATAGCAATAAAAATCAAATAGTTATACTTTTAATCAAGTACTTGCAACGTTTCTGCGCCAACTACCTGGCAACGCGGGACCTCCGGTGCATAACCTTCACGATCAGGCCGGTCCGCATGATACCCTTTCGCGCCTGTGGCACCGTTCCTGTGAGCATGTCGCATACCAAATCCGGGGATATCTGATCTGGACACAAGCGCCCGATTAAACACGTTTTTTGCCGGGATTGAGCGACGGGCATTCCGTATCGCCCAGATGACGCTGCGGGATACTGAAGACGCGCTGGATGCAGTGCAGGAAGCCATGCTCTCGCTGGCACGCCGTTATGCCCAACGTCCCGAGGAAGAATGGCCCCCGTTGTTCTATCGCATCCTGCAGAGCCGGGTGCGGGATTGCCAGCGCCGACGCATGGTGCGCAATCGGGTCATGAGTTTCTTTGGCGGGCAGCGTGACGAAGACGGTGATTCGCCCGACCCCATCGAAATCGCGCCCGATCCGCATGGGGTGGACCCTGCCGACCAGGTCGTGCAAAGCGCTGCGATGGAAGCACTGGAAACCGCCCTGGAATCGCTGCCGGCACGTCAACGGGAAGCCTTCCTGCTGCGTATATTGGAGGGACTGGATGTGGCCGACACTGCCCGTGCCATGGGTTGTTCGGAAGGCAGCGTCAAGACCCATCTGTCCCGCGCGGTGCACAGCCTGCGGGAGACATTGAAGGAGCATTGGACATGAACAACACGGCGGATTTCGAGAGCAGGTTTCTGGACCGCTCGCGAAGCGTCTTTGCGGCGAGTCTGTCATCCATGGACGCGGGCGTCGTGGCGCGGCTGCGTGTGGCGCGCCAACGCGCAGTGGCGGCAGCGGATCGTCAGCCCGCGTGGCACATGCGGGCCTGGGCGTTGCCCGTCGGTGTCGCGGCTCTGGTATTCGCTGGTGTAATCAGCAGCGCGCTGTTCTGGAGCCAGTCCGAGCCCAATAGCAATGCCCCGTTCGCCGCAGCGAACAACAATGACATGGCCATCGTGTTGTCCAACGACAACCTGGATATGTATGCGGACATGGATTTCTATCGTTGGCTGCAGGCCCAGCAACAGAGCCAACCAGAACAGGGACACCCCGGAAACGATGATAATGGCTAGACTGATCTGGCTGGTTCCCGCGTTGATGTTAGCGACTGTGCCGGCACTCGCGGTCAACAAGCCTCCGCCCAAAAAACATCCGGTCGTTGCCCAGAAACCGGATCCCGCACTGCTGGAATTTCTCGGTACCTGGGAATCTCCGGACGGTCATTGGGTTGATCCCATGACTTTTGCCCGCATCGATCCGGACAAGGCCCGGCAGGATAAGGCAAAACAGGAAGGGAAGTTGTCCCCGCAGGTTGGCAAGCCTGCCGACAAGGCTGGCGGGGGCAGTGGCGTATGAGACGCGCGTTGATTGCCATCGCCCTCGGTGTTGCTGCCACGACAGCTGTTTACGCTGATCCACCCGCTGTGCCGCCGGTCGTCAGTTCCCCCGCTTCCCAGGTAGCGACACCTTTGCCCTGGAGCGCGCTTACGCCGCCGCAGCAACAAGTATTGGCAAGCATGCAGAAGAACTGGGCCAGCCTGCCGGCTGAACGCCAGCAGCGCTTGGCGCGCGGTGCCGATCGCTGGGCCAAGATGACGCCGGCACAACGCCAGCGTGCGCGGCAACGCTTACAGCACTGGCGGAAACTAGATACCAAGCAGCGTGAGCAGATCCGCAAACGTTTCGAGGCATTCCAGAAACTGCCGCCGCAGGAACAGCAGCAGATCCGTCAGCAGTTCCAGAAATTCCAGCAATTGCCGCCTGACAAGCGTCAGGCACTGCGTGAACGCTGGAAACACATGACCCCCGAGCAGCGTGAAGCTGCGCGGCAGCGCTGGAAACAACAACATGAGGCTGCTGCCCAAACGAGCGGTGGCGGTTGAGGCAGCGTCACTGAATCACAAAACAAAAACCCCTCACTGGATGAGGGGTTTTTCGTTTCGGTCAAGGCACCAGCTTAATCCAGTGACTTGATGCTCTGGATCAGTCTGGTCACCGCTTCCTGTCCGTCTCCATACAACATCCGCGTATTGTCCATGTAGAAAAGCGCATTCTCGATGCCGGAGAAGCCACGGCCCTGGCCGCGTTTGATGACGATGACGTTTTTGGCCTTGTCGGCATTCAGGATCGGCATGCCGTAGATGGGGCTGTCCTGACGGTTGCGTGCGTCGGGGTTGACCACGTCGTTGGCGCCGATGATCAGTGCTACGTCAGCAGCCGGGAATTCCGGATTGATCTCCTCGAGGTCCGCGATCAGGTCGTACGGTACACCGGCTTCCGCCAGCAACACATTCATGTGTCCCGGCATGCGCCCCGCCACCGGGTGGATGGCGAACTTCACGGTCACGCCGCGTCCCTGCAACAGCTGAGCCAGTTCCCAGACCTTGTGCTGGGCCTGCGCCACGGCCATACCGTAACCGGGGACGATGATCACTTTGCTGCCGTAAGCCATCATCACGCCGGCATCCGCTGCATCCACGGGTTTCAGATTGCCGCTGATATCTTCCGTACCACCACTCGCGGTCTCGCCGAAATTGCTGAATAACACGTTGGCGATCGAGCGGTTCATGGCTTTGGCCATCAACTGGGTCAGCAAGGTGCCGGCTGCACCCACCACCATCCCGGCGATGATCATGGCCGCGTTCTGCAACACGAACCCTTCGAACCCTACTGCCAGCCCGGTGAAGGCGTTATACAGTGAAATCACGACCGGCATGTCGGCGCCGCCGATCGGCACTGTCATCAGGATGCCGAATGTCAGGGCCAAGGCAAAGAATGCGATTACGTAAGCGGTGGTTTCGTTGTGACCTGTCGCCAGCAGCAACCCGGCCACCACAGCCAGCAAAAACACCAGCAGATTCAAAACCTGTTGACCGGGGAAACGCAACGATTTCTTCAACCAGCCTTGCAGCTTGGCGAAGGCGATCAGGCTGCCGCTGAACGAAACCGCGCCGATCAAGGCCCCGGCCGCGGCCAATGTCCTTGCCGCGGGGCTCAGAGTGCCGGCATTCAGTAATTCCTGCGCGGCAATGGCTGCTGCCGCGCCGCCGCCCCTGCCGTTGTATAGCGCCACCATTTGCGGCATCGCGGTCATGGCGACGCGCTTGCCGCTCCACCCGGCGGCGATTCCGCCAATCAGGATGGCGGCCAGGATCAGGCCGAAGTTGTGCATGTCCGGCCACAGGAACGTGATCAGCGTGGCGAG
>JBOIBL010000140.1:0-3737 GCA_050739495.1 Gammaproteobacteria bacterium
GGCGGTCAGGTGTTCTTTTCCACCATCAACCGCAATCTCAAGGCGTTTCTGATGGCGGTCGTGGGTGCGGAATATTTGCTGCGCCTGATTCCACGCGGTACCCATGAATATGCGAAATTCATCCGCCCGTCCGAACTGGCCGGCTGGGCACGCCACGCCGGACTCGATCTGCGCCACAGCACCGGCGTGCATTACGATCCGCTCTCGCGTCATTACCGGCTCGGTGGTAACGTGGACGTGAATTACATCCTGCACTGCACCCGGACGGACTGATTCATCCCATGCCGATACGGCTGATCCTTTTCGACCTCGACGGTACCTTGCTGGACACCGCGCCCGACCTGGGCGGTGCCCTCAACGCGCTGCGCACCGAGTACAACCTCAATCCCCTGCCGGCGGACATGATCCGGCCGGTGGTCTCGCACGGTGCGCCGGCGCTGCTCAAGATAGGGTTCGGGATCGCGCCCAACGATTCGCGTTACTCCAGCATCCGCAACCGGCTGCTGGAACTGTACAGCGAACGCATCACTCAGGAAACGAGCTACTTTCCCGGGGTCGAGTCCTTGTTGAAGGAACTCGAACGCCGCAAACTGACCTGGGGCGTCGTCACCAACAAACCCAGCCATCTCACCGATCCGTTGCTGCGCGCCTTCGGCTTGTACGAGCGCGCGGCCTGCGTCGTGAGCGGCGACACCACGCCGCGTCGTAAACCGCATCCCGATCAGTTGTTGTATGCCTGTGATCTGTGCGAGGTCGGTCCGGCGCAGAGTCTCTACTTCGGCGATGCACAGCGTGATGTCCAGGCCGCACGCGCTGCCAACATGCGTGCACTGGTCGCCCTGTATGGCTACATCGAAGCCAGCGAGCAGCCTTCGACCTGGGAAGCGGATGCGATGATCCAGCATCCTGCCGAACTGCTCACCTGGCTGAATGAATACGCCGATGCGGACGACGTCGCGCAGGAAGCAGACGCATGAGCATCCTGTTCATCGTCATCGCCTTGATCGGTGGACTGGTTGCCGGCTACGCGATCGCAGCAATACAGCAACAGCGGCGCCACCGGGAATTGGAGATTGAACTCGCCACGCTCAAAGCCAAAGCCGAAACCGTGAACGCAGCGCGCGAGGAACTCGAGAAAGCCTTCAAGGCCGTCGCCAGCGACGTGCTGCGCAACAACAACCAGTCCTTCATCGAACTCGCGACCCAGAATCTGGGCAAATTCCAGGCTGAAGCCCGTGGTGATTTCGATAAACGCCAACAGGCGTTCGCGGAACTCATCAAACCGATTGGCGAAACCCTGAAGAAAACCGAAGCGCAGATTCACGAGATCGAGAAGGAACGCAAGGAAGCCTACGGCAACATCTCCCGCTATCTCGGCAGCATGAACGAGACGCAAAGCCAGTTGCAGGCCGAGACCCGCAACCTGGTGCAGGCGCTGCGGCGCCCGGAAGTGCGTGGTCAATGGGGCGAGATGACCTTACGGCGGCTGGCGGAACTGGCCGGCATGGTCAGCTACTGCGACTTCTTCGAACAGGACAGTCGCGATACCGACAGTGGCCGCATGCGTCCGGACATGGTCGTGCGCATGCCCGACAAGCGCGAACTGGTGGTGGATGCCAAGACCCCGCTGGATGCGTATCTGAGTGCAGTGGCGGCCAAGACCGACGACGAACGACAACAGTTCATGCAGCAACATGCACGCAAGGTGCGGGAACGGATGCGTGAACTGGCCAGCAAGGCTTACTGGAACCAGTATAAGAACTCGCCCGATTTTGTGGTCATGTTCGTGCCCGGTGATCAGTTTCTGAGCGCGGCGCTGGAAGTCGATCCGCAGTTACTCGAAGATGCGTTCAGCAACAAGGTGATGCTGACCACGCCTACCAGCCTGATTGCCGTGTTGCGCGCGGTCGCATTCGGTTGGCGTCAGCAGGCGGTCGCCGAAAATGCCGAAAAGATCCGTGAGCTGGGCGAGGAACTTTACAAACGGCTCGCTACCTTCAACGAACACCTTGGCCGTGTAGGTCGCGCGCTGGGTCAGAGTGTCGAACATTACAACAAGGCGGTCGGCTCGCTGGAACGTCAAGTCATGCCGAGTGCGCGGCGCTTCCCGGAAATGGGCATCCATGAGAAGAAGTCGCTGGAAGAACCAGACAAACTCGAAGTGATGCCCCGCGATGCCGGCGACGGCACCGAGTAACTCCAGGTGAGCCATCCCGATCCGCTAACCGGCATCCCTGCCGACCTCCGCTACGCCATCCAGTTCTCACCTGAGAAGTATCGGGCACGGCTCATCGCTCTCGCCACGCTTTACACCGAAATACGCGAGATCCCGCAGGAATGCCGCGACCCCGGCGTCGCCGAGACCAAACTGCGCTGGTGGGAAGAAGAGATCGAGCTGATGCTGGACGGTAAACCCCGGCATCCAACCTCACAGATGTTTTGGGCTAATCACGGCAAACTGAATCTCACCAACAGATTGTTTCTGGACATCATCGACAGTGCCCGCCAGGATCTCAGCCCGCCCAGTTTCCCGGCATTCGAGAACGTCATGCACTATTGCCGTCAGCGCGGTGGCGCGTTCACCGCACTCGCCGTCGGCTTGTGTAACGCTGAATCATTGGTAACCCTGAGTGCCGCCCGCAACATCGGCTGCGCCTGGCAACTTGCCGGCATCGTGACCCGCAGTGCAGTTGATGCCCAGCTTGGTCGGGTCTATTTCGCAGCCGAAGATTTGCGTAAACATCACGTGGACCAGCATGTGGTCGAAGGCGTGCATTCCGACACCGGATTAAAAGCCCTGCTCGCCGATTACTCGATGTGGGCGCAACGACTGATTGAAGATGCGCGTGGCGCCACACCCGAATTGGAGCGTGACAATCTGGTGGCCGCCAGTATCCTCGCCGCCTTCGCACTCGGGCGTCTGCGCAAACTGGCGCGCCGACATTTCGTTACTGGCGCCAGAACCGTAGAATTATCGCCCTTCTCTGCATTGTTGACCGCGTGGTCCACCGCGCGTCGTGCAGCCCGATTTACGCTTTGATTACGAGTTTCCACCATGACCGCCATCCCGAAAAGTTATGCTCCCGCCAAAGACCTGTTACATGAACGCGTGATCCTCGTCACCGGCGCCGGCGACGGCATCGGCCGCAGCGTATCGCTCGGGCTAGCCAAACACGGGGCGACCGTGATCCTGCTCGGTAAAACCGTCAGCAAACTCGAAACGGTCTATGACGAGATCATGGCCGCCGGTGGTCCGAAACCCGGCATCTACCCGATGGACCTCATGGGCGCGCAATACAAGGACTACGAAGACCTGGTCAGCGCCATCGACAAGGAATACGGTCGTCTCGACGGACTGCTGCACAACGCCGGCATCCTCGGTGAACGTGCGCCCATCGAACATCATGAAGTGCATGTCTGGAAACAGGTCATGCAGGTCAATCTCAATGCGCCGTTCGCACTCAGCAAAGCCTGTCTCGAACTGCTCTACAAATCACCGGATGCCTCGGTGGTCTTCACCTCCAGCGGCGTCGGTCGCAAACCGCGCGCCTATTGGGGCGCCTATGCAGTTTCCAAAGCCGGACTCGAAGCTCTCTCCACCATCCTCGCCGACGAAACCGAACACCGCGGTACGCTGCGCGTCAACTCACTCAACCCCGGCGCCACTCGCACCGCCATGCGCCGCGCTGCGTTTCCCGCCGAAGACGCCAACTTGTTGAAGACGCCGGAAGATATCC
>JBOIBL010000141.1:0-4914 GCA_050739495.1 Gammaproteobacteria bacterium
GCACGCGGCTGGCTGACTCGCTGACATTAACCGCATTTAAAATATCTTCTCGACCCCGACATACCATTCCCGGCCGTCACCGGGAAAATACCGATAATTGCCGAAACTGTAATCGGCACGCTCAGCATAAGCGGTATTGGCGAGATTCACTATGTGCGCGGTCAATGTCCATCCATGCGCGAATGTCTGTCTCAAACTCAGATTGAGTAAATCCTGGCCGCCGTAACGATGCTGATTGGCTTCATCCAGCCAGTACCCGCCGACATGCGTCCATTGCAGCTCCATTTGGGTGTCCTCCACCGGCTGCCAGCGCAGCCGCAACCCGCCCAGGCTACGCGGCGCATATTTCACATCGTTACCGTAGACGATCAGGTTCCCCTGACCCAGATTCGCGGCGAATGCATATTGGTGCAGTGCGTAACTGCCTTCAGCCAGCAATGCCCAGTGCCGGTTTAATCGATAGCCGAGTGAGAATTCCAGACCCCGAGAACGGATTCTGCCATCGCTGACATTGAAGCCGTTGGCGTCACGAAAAATGAAATGCTCCTTGAGCATGGAATATATATCCGCGTCCCAGTGCCAGCTGCCATGGTGCCCGTGCCAGCCGAGTTCGCAGGCATTCAACGTCTCGGACTGCAGGTCCGCTATGTTCTGTTGGCGTTGCAATTCGTAGAGTTCGGTCGCTTCCGGTGCCCGTGCCCCACGTCCAAAATTGATGTAGAAAGTCTGTTGATCGGTCGCCAGATAACTCACACCGAACTTCGGTAACAGGTTCACGAATTGATCATTCCGATCCGCCGGACGGTTGAACAGACAACCGCCATATGGGCAAGGTGTACCGTCCGCCTGGGTATTGCCTGCTGGCATGAAATTTACATAGCTGTAATGCACGCTTTCAACCCGCACACCACCCGAGAACAACCAGCGCGGATCCCAAGCGTGCGTGACATGCAGATATGCCGCCAGCGTGCGGCTGTCGGCCGCGTAATCGTAATGCAGCCCTTGTGGTCGGATATCGGCTTGCGCTGGAGGACGATCATTGATCGCGGCCGGTTGGAATTCCGTGAGTGCGCCATGCGCATATTCGGTATCGAGACCATAGATCACCTGGGTCGCCGGATCCGGCGAAGTCCGCAACGCAAGCATCGCGCCCACGCTGTTGGCAGCATCGTCTTCGATGGGTTCGCCGGGCAGATAATGTTCGGTAAAGTTCGCGGTGTTGCGACGCACATACGGTGTGAAATCGAATTCCATGTCGTCATTGAAACGCATGCGCCATTTCTGCGCCGCAAGCCAACTCTGGCTGTCGCGGAATGCCCCCGGCGTCGAATTTGCGTCCCGTATGGACTCGTCCCGGTAGGCCGATTCGCCGTAGATATATCCCGCCGTCTGCTGATTCAGATTGGTCGCGGCGAACAATGTTTCACGGCTCAGATTCCCATCTTCATGGTCCAGTCGCAACGTGAGTTTCTGCTGGTCATAACCGGAATCGGTGCGAAAACCGCCGTCGTGAGTGGCGTTGGCGGCGACCCGCAGGCCTGTGTCGCCATTCCATTCGCCGAGACTTACTTTTGCCCGCAGGTAATCGTCGCTGCCACGTTCGAGGCTGGCCATATTCATGGGCGTGAAATTCACCGGTTGCGTAAGTACGTTGACGATGCCGTTGAGCGCGTTGGATCCGTACAGCACCGAACCCGGCCCGCGTACCACTTCCACCGCATGCGACTGCTCCGTATTGAGCCAGAACATCGCGTTCACGTTGCAAAAGCCGGCCGGTTGGATCGGGATGCCGTCTTCCAGCAACAAAAAAGCGCCACAGGCCCCTGCCCCGGTGAACAACGGTGAACGGATCGCCATGAGACTTTCCTGTCCGCTGCCTTCCGTGACCCAGCCGCCGGGCACAACCGAAAACAGCTGCGCAGGATGCGTCTCATCCAGCGGTCCAAGTGTGCTGGTGTCGATGCGTGTAGCATTACCGGGCAGAACCTGCAATGGTGTGGGTGCACCGGTATCCGTCACCACTACCGTGCCAAGTTGCACCGTACGATCAGCCGCCTGGGCGACTGGAATGCATAACCATACGGAACACGCCACTGAAAGTACGCTGACATATCGCAAAACCAATCCCCCCTCCTCAAATTTTGTTTATGTATTTCATTGCGGCAAGGCGTACGCAATCAGGTAATCACCGCGCGTGCTGGCATCCTTGTAGCCACCCGCGGCAATGACCAAATATTGACGACCATTGATCGAGTAAGTCATGGGCGTCGCCTGACCGCCAGCCGGCAGTTTCACGTCCCACAGCGGTTTGCCCGTGTTCTCGTCAAATGCCCGCAAATGATCGTCAAGCGAGGCGCCGATGAATATCAGACCGCTCGCGGTGACGATCGGTCCACCCAGATTCGGCATGCCCAGATTGTGATGAAGGTAAGGCGTTATCCCCAATGGAATCTGCCACTTGATAGTGCCGTGCTGCATGTCCACTGCCGTCAGCGTGCCCCACGGCGGTTTGACGCACGGTACACCGAGAAAGGATGTGAACGCATGCCGGCGCATGCCGTAGGGTGTACCGCGCTGTTCTGCAAACTCGAAGTCTTTGTATTTTCCTGAGTCGTATTCCGCATCGAGTTTGTCACGCGGCACCAATGCGACCAAAAACGGCAGGTTCATGGTGTTGGAGATCACGATCTGTCGTTGCGGGTCGAACGCGATACTGCCCCAGTTGGCACCCCCTGCATTGCTCGGCAGCATGATGGATTCCTGAATGGAGGGCGGCGTGAAAATGCCTTCGGATCGGTCCTGCTCGATATGTTTACGACAGGAACGAGTGTCGAAATACAGCACACCGAATGCATCGTCGGGTTTGACCGGCGTCTGCCGCACCAGCGGTGGCGGCGCGACTGGGAACGGTTGAGTCTTGGATAGATGTTCGTCAGGGACACCGTCCTGCGGCACCGGACGTTCCTCGATCGGAAAAATCGGTGTACCGGTCTCACGATTGAAGGTGTACAGGAATCCGGTCTTGGTCGCCTGGATAACAGCCGGCACTTGTTTACCGTCGTGCGTCAAGGTTGCCAGCGTAGGCTGCGATGCGACGTCATAATCCCAGACATCGTGATGAACCAACTGCTTGCCCCACACCAGCTTGCCGGTGTCGCCATCGAGCGCCACCACCGAATCCGCCCAGCGGTTATCACCCGGCCGTTCGCCGCCGAAGAAATCCGGACTCGCCGAACCAGTTGGCACATAGACCAGATGCCGGTCGGTATCTACTGACAGCGGCGCCCAGGCATTCGCAGCACTGGCCACTTTGGTGCTTGCCGGCGTCCATTCCTTGTACACCGGATTGGATGGATCGCGCGGAATTGGATCCCAACTCCAGATCAACTTGCCGGTGCGCGCGTCGAAGGCACGCACGATACCGAGTTCTTCTTTTACCGCGCGGTTGTCGCCGATGGACGATCCAACGATAACTTTGTCGCCCAGGATCGCCGGCGGCGAGGTAACCAGATAATTGCGATATTGGCTGTCAGCGTCATCGGTCGAATGAACCCCTTTCAGCAGGTTGATGGCGCCGTGATCGCCGAAGTCCTCGCAGAGTTTGCCGGTTGCTGCATCCAAGGCCAGCAGCCGGCTATCCAGCGTCGGCGCAAAAATTCGCGCATGGCAGGGTGCATCGGTTGGAGATTTGGAATCGACCCAGAGTGATACCCCACGGGAAACGCCGTCCGAGTAATGCAAATCCTTGTGGGTGTGCGTGTCGTAGCGCCAACGCAACTTGCCGCTCGCAGCATCCACCGCGATGACGTTGGTAGTGGATGTGGTGAAATACAGGGCCCCATCGTACAAGATGGGCGTGGCTTCAAAAGCGAAACGTTTCCAGTGCTTGACGCCTTTGCCCAGCTCGCCGGTGCGAAACTTCCACGCCACCTGCAACTGATCCACGTTGGCGGGTGTGATCTGGTTCAGCGACGAGTAACGGGTGCCGCCCGGGTCGCCGCCGTAGGCGGACCAGCCAGTATCGGCAGCCTGTGCCAGTAGCGGCAAAATCAGCAACATAATCAAAGCAGAGATACGCATGTCCTGTCTCCCCAGACGAAAGTGCTGTGCAGCCTAAGCGTCCGGGGGTAACCCTCGCAACCAGGGTGAGGCTCAGCGGCGTGAAACTGTGATGAGCGGCGCGGCAGCGGTGGCCAGCGGCACCGTCAGGAAGGTTTGAACAGATGCTCGAGTTGGCGTCGGTACCGGCGGCTGAAATTGATGAAACTTCCGTCCTTGAGCACGATGCGGTAGTCGCCGTTGTCCCAGGGCTGGATCTCGCGAATCCGGTCGAGATTGACGATGTGGCCGCGATGTACCCGGGCGAAATGCTTCGGGTCGAGCCGTGCTTCCAGCCGGGTCAGGGATTCCCGTAGCGGGTAGGAATCGCCATCGACGTGGAGCTTCACGTAGTTGCCATCCGCTTCGATGCGATCGATATCGGCGATGTTGAGGATGAATTCCCGATTGAGTTTCCGCACCACCAGCCGGTCCCGGCCGGAGGGCAGTGCGGTGCCTGACTGCGCCGGGGCTTGCTGGCTGTCCAGCCAAAGCGCGTAAATCCGGAACGCACTGATGGCTGCGACAATCAGGCAATACGCTACGAAATCCTTGCGGTATTCGTAGAACCAGTTCAACCACCAGGCTCCAAAGTCATAGTGCTGCCCCAGGAAGCCGTAGACGAGTTTGCGCAGCGCCACCATGCCGGCGACGTGCACAAGCGAGTACGGTACGGTTGTCACCAGATGCACCGGCAGGCTGTAACGCCAGGTCGAACGGCCAATGGGGAAGCGCCGACACCACCAAGTCACCGCGAAAATCAGGCACCAGGTTACGCTGACGCTGGAAAATTCCCAGGTGGTGGGCGCCCACCAC
>JBOIBL010000142.1:0-13856 GCA_050739495.1 Gammaproteobacteria bacterium
CCGGCCTGTTCCAGCGCCGAGGCCCAGGCCCCGCCGCCGCGCTCCAGCTTGCCGCAGGTGACCAGCAATACGGTATCGGGGGCCGGGCTGGCTGCATAGGCAATCAGCGCCTCAGCCCCTCCATCGGCAGGCTTGGCGTTACCGAGCCGCACATCCAGCACCCGTCGGGAAGCGAACAGCGACAGGTTGGCGCTGGCGTTTCTGAGCAGGTTCCAGTCGAAGCCGCGCTCGACCTCGAACACCTCACGCTCTGTATAACCCTGTCCCCGGGCAGCTGCACGCACTGCATCCGCGGCTTCCTCGCGTTGCAGCGGCTCTTCGCCCGAGATCAGGTAGATCGCGGCGAGGTCAGCCTTGAGTTGGCCCTGCAGCCTTTCAGGTGCGAGCTTCAAACAGACGATCCGGCAGCCAATGACGCATGCTGCCCATGATAATGGCCAACACCGCCAGGCACCACACGATCAAGGCTCCGCTCGGCAGATCGAACACGGTGGACAGGATCAGACCAGCCGCATAACCCACCACGCCCAGAACGAATGCAGCGCCCAGCCCCCACCACATTTTCATACTCTTGGTCGCGAGTGCCGGCATGATCAGACTGGCGAACACCAGATACACGCCGACCAGCTGCACCGACGCGGTCACGATCAATGCAAACAACACATAGAAGCCGACGCGCCCGATGCGACGGCGCAAACCGAACCAGGCGGCCAGCACCAACGCGTACAACACGGCCACCGGAATCAGGCTCTTGAAACTCACCCACAGGATCTGGCCGACCAGCAGATCCTTGAGATGTTCGCCACCCTGCGGATTGTTGGCCAGCAACAGGATGCTGCCGGTAGCTGCCAGCGCGAATAACCCGCCAATCAGTGCTTCCTGAATCTCGGCAAATTTCTTTTCCGTCCAGGTCAACAGCAACGCACCGATGAGCGCCGCCACCACAGCGGCGATCTGTGCAGTCCAGCCGTCGCCACTGCCGAGATGAAACGTGTCGGCGGCAATCACGCCCATGCCCGCCACCTGCGCGATAGCGAGGTCGATAAAGATGATGCCGCGGTTCAGCACTTCGCGACCCATGGGGACATGGGTCGCGAGTACCAGGATACCGGCGACCAGCGCCGGGCCGATAATGGTGAAATCGATGCTGCCGAAATTCATTTCGCCGCTCCATGCAGTTTCAGCAACTGCTGCACCATCACGTCATAGAACGAGAACAGATCGGGATCGTTATCCGCGCCGACGGTATCGGGAATCACGGCCGCCGGAATCCCGGTGCGGGACGACAGCCAGTCAGCTGCCTGTTCCTCTTCGTAGGGTGTATAGACGATACCTTGCACATGCTGACCCTTCACCTGTGACAACAGGTCGGCCAGATGCGCGGGGCTCGGCGGAATGCCCGGTTTGGGTTCGAGATGGCCTACCACGTCGAGTCCCAGCCAATGCGCCATGTACACCCAGCCTTCGTGGTAAGTGATGATCTTCATGCCTTTCAGCGGTGCCGCTTCCTGCGTCCACTTCTTGATCGCCGCAGAAAATTTCACATTGAAGTCCTGATAATGCTGCTGGTAATACGCCGCATTGGCAGGATCCAGTTGTTCCATGCGTTGTGCCAGTACCGGGGCGACCTTGGCGATATTGCCGGGATCGGTCTGGATATGCGGATTACCGTCAGGATGGATGTCCCCCTGAGCACGATCCACGACTGTCGGCACGTCCAGCAATTGGATGAGCGGCGCACCTTCCAGGTAACCCGGCTGGCCCGGCTGCACGCCCGGGTTATCACCCTGCCGCAACAGGATCGGCAACCAGCCGATCTCGAGTTGCGCACCATTGCACACGACCAGGTTGGCGCGGCGCATCTTTGAAATCAGGCTGGGACGTGCCTGGATGTAATGCGGATCGTTGTACGCCCCGGTAGCCGAAGTGACGTCCACATGTTCGCCGCCGATAGCCTTGGCCAGCGCCGCCCAATGCGGCTCACAGGCAAAGACGTTCAGATCCGCAAACGCCGGGGCTGAAAATATCAGCGCCATCGGAACAAGAATCAGTTTCAGAAATTTCATGTGAGTTTCCTTTACAAAAAGATACTGCTGTTCCCTGAGGCGAGTGGATTTTGTTTCGATGACAAGGCGGAAAACTGCGAACAAGCGGAGTTTACAAATAAGTAAATGAGCATTGTAAGCAGTTTTCCAACGCAGTCAGCGGACAAAAGACACCGTCTCAGAATGTATGTGCCGGATGGGCACCCATCGCGACGATATACTGGAAAAACACCTCGTTCTGCGCGGTCGTATCCGACATGTCATGATTGAATTGCAGCCGGAAACGGCTGAATTCCGTGTTCGAGAAATCGATCATCGCGCTGTAACGTTTCGGTACAAACCCGTTGCCCAGCAACACCGCAGGTTGATAGGCGCCGACCAGGGTGTTGTCGCTGTTCAAGCGGTCGTAACGCAAACCGACCCGCCAGCGCGGCATCCATTGATACGCTCCTTGCACGTACCAGCCATTCGCGGAATCGCTATAGGCACTGCGCGGGCTGGGGCAAACCGTATTCACCCCGCATGCGGCATCTGCTACCTGTCCGCTCTCATTGCGGTGCAGGTATTCCGCCTGGAAGATGAAGTTCTTCTCGTAGAAATTCCCATGTGGTGACCATTTCCAGACGAAATCGGCACCGGCGATATTGCTGGTTCCGGTAAAGAACGGCCCTGCATCCTCGGCGTTGTTATTGGGATCCAGCGGGTTGGTGCCCAGCGAAGGCCGGTCCGCGGAACGCGCCGACATGTAGGACAGTCCTGCATACCAGGTACTGCTGTCGTTCACATCCTGGCTCATCTTCACGAACAAGGTATTGGCACCGTTGCCGCTATGAGCCGCACCACCCGCCGGATAGTTGTCGCCGCTGAACACTTCCGCACCGAACAGCAGGTAGGTATCGGTCGGTGCCAGCCACGTCACCTGTACGCCAGGATCGCTGTACTGATTGTTAAGCATGGCTTCATAAACCAGCGGCTGATCCACGAAATCCCAGACATGGGAATGCCGTGAATTCTGGTAACCGAAATCGGAAAAGAATTTACCGGCAGTGACTGTGAAGCCATCCGGCAGACTGGTGGATTGGAGGTACGCCAGTTCCACTTCGACCGAACTCTGCCCATGGTCGTCATGGAACGAAAGCGCGCCGAATCCGTAGAACTGGTTGTCTATGTTGGACGCGATATCCAACTCGGATTCTCCCAGGGAAACCCCTTGCGGGCTTAAGCCACTATCGTTTCCAAGCATGAACCCGGGAATCTGGCGATTGCCTGCGGAACTGGCATAGCTGCCGTAAGTCCCCTGCATGACGAAACCGATGCCGGGATTGAACGCATTGATGCCGCCCTGGGTCGCCGCATGTGCGGACACACAAGCAACCATGGCACAAGCCGCAATGCCTGCGGCAGATAAACTGGAACGCATATATGAATCTCCATCAAATTCCGGATACACGTCAAATCAGCTGGAGGCTGATTTGACGCAGAAATAATCAAGCGGCGGAACGTGACGGAGGTGCGCGACTGAAACGGGTACGGGGAAAGACGGGAATGTGGAAATCAACCGGAGCCGGTAATTGGTACTCGGTATGCGTGGGCACAACCGGCGGCAGTATTGCTACCCCCGGCACACCAAACGCATGTCCTGCCAGGACACAATACTGACAGAGGGTATCCTGGGAACCGATCGGATGGCTGTCCTGATGTGCGGGGAACCCCGTCTGCACCATCAGTACCAATAGCGCCAGCGCCATGAACAGCCGACGCCACCGCGCATCGCCCAATGCATATCGGTATCGGTGCAGTAGCGACTGGTTCATTACGCTCAATGACTCCTGACCGCATCGGCGTGACGACCGATGGCTTCGATCCGGAACAGGATCAGCTGGGCCATATCGTGTTGCAGGGCAGCATACAACACATCTGCCTGTTCGGCATCGCCCAGCGCATTCGCTTCATCGTAGGCGTAATTTCGTTTCAGGATCAGGGTCTGGGGCTTGATCAGGGTTCCGGCGGGTGTGCTCAGTGAAAATTGCACCTGATAGGCGACTTCCTGTTCCACCGCACGCCCCACGCTATTTACCGACAACACCCGTCTAAGTCGTTGTGCACTTAACACCTTGAGTGTGGCAGTAGCTTTAGTCGCATCCTCGGTTACAGATACCGTATCGGTGGACAGGTTGCGGCGCAATTCACGCACCAGGTCATCATTCCCGCCGGGTATGACCAGATAGGTCCTCTGCATCACTGAAGGCAGGTCACTATTATTGCGCAAATGGAATCCACAGCCGGCCAGCAACAAAACTGTGGCAGGCAGTAGCCACTTTAGTGATTCAAAAATCCTCCCCCACCCTCCTTTTTCAAAGGAGGGAGCAGAAAGCTGTCGATTCCCCGACGCCAAAACCTCTCTCTTTGCAAAAGGGGGATTGAGGGGGATTTGGTTTTTTCCTGAATTACTCATTCGTTTCAACACGACCCACGACCGCCAGATATATGGCCGTCATCACACTCTCCAATTCACGCAACACCTGCAGATTGCCAAAATGTAGCACACGTATTCCTTGATCGGTCAAAAACCTGTTCCTGATGCGTCTGCCTCGGCACTGTGCTTTTTCATAAGGGGAGCAGAAAGCCGCCAATTCCGCCGCGCCAAAACTTTCCCCTTTGAAAAGGGGGGATTGAGGGGGGGGGCTGATTTTCTCCTGGAGTACTCATTCGTGTTCAACACGGCCCACGATTGTCAAATATATAGATGTCACCACACTTTTCAGTTCACCAAACACCTGCAGATTATCAAAATGTAGCGCGCACATTCCTCGATCAGTCAAAAATCTGTTCCTGATGGCGTCTGCTTCGTCATCGTCCTTTTTCATAAGCGGAGCAGAAAAGTGTCGATTCTCCGATGCCAAAACTTCCCCCTTTGAAAAAGGGGGAATGAGGGGGATTTGATTTTCTCGTGGATTATTCATTGGTGTTCAACACGATCCACGACTGCCAGATATATGGCCGTCATCACACTCTTCAATTCACGCAACACCTGCAAGTTGTCGAAATGTAGCACGTGCATTCCTTGATCGGTCAAAAATCTGTTCCTGACTGCATCTACCGCGACTCCCTCTGGCTCCAGATGTTGTGAACCGTCCACCTCTACAACCAATCCCGCCTTGGGCGCATAAAAATCGACTATGTAGGGGCCGATGGGTTTCTGTCGGTAGAAACGTACATTACACAATTGATCACCGCGCAATTGTGACCACAACCTTGTTTCCGCATCCGTCATGCGAGACCGCAATTGGCGTGCGGCAGGTTTTAAATGAGGATCGTATTTCAGAATTTCCAAATCCTCCCCTGCCCTCCTTTTCCAAAGGAGGGAGCCATCTCACACAACTATATTTACCAGTTTGCCGGGCACCACTATCACCTTGCGGACCGCCTTGTCTTCGATGAAACGCTGCACATTTTGTTCCACAAGCGCAGCTTGCTCCATCTGCGCCCTATCCGCATCCACGGGCACGGTCACCCGGCCGCGTAACTTGCCATTGACCTGCACCACGATTTCGATGCTGTCGCGCACCAGGGCTGCCTGGTCCGGCTGCGGCCATGGGGCGGCTGTCACACTGCCTTCCCGGCCAAGCCCCCGCCACAAGGCTTCGCAGGTATGCGGTGCCATGGGTGTCAGGAGCAGGGTTACGGATTCGAACGCTTCCTGCATCACGGCACGGCCCTGCGGACTCGCATCATTGCTGCGGGTGAGAGCATTAAGCAATTCCATGATCGCGGCAATCGCAGTATTGAAAGTGTAACGGCGACCGATATCATCGCTGACTTTTGCAATAGTTGCATGCACCTGACGACGCAACTCGCGCTGAGAATCGTTCAGCGTCGCAACGTCAACTCGGGGGGCAGAGCCTGCCTGCACATGATCCGAGACCGCTTTCCACAGTCGCTTCAGAAAACGATGTGCACCTTCGACACCCGCTTCGGACCATTCCAGGGATTGTTCCGGCGGAACTGCAAACATCATGAACAGCCGTACCGTATCGGCGCCATACTTATCCACCAACGTTTGCGGATCGACACCGTTGGCTTTCGATTTCGACATGGTGCCCATGCCACCATATTCGATAGGCTGGCCATCGGCATTGAGCGTGGCGCCGGTGATCTGGCCATTGTCATCCAGTTGAGGCGTGACTTCATCCGGACTGTAATAGGTAATTCCGCCTGCGCCGCCCTTCCTGAAATAGATATGGTTCAACACCATCCCCTGAGTCAACAGGTTGGTGTAGGGTTCTTCGAATTTGATCAGCCCCAGATCATGCATGACCCGGGTCCAGAAACGCGAATACAGCAGATGCAGGATCGCGTGTTCGATGCCGCCGATATACTGATCCACCGGCAGCCAGTGATTGACGCGCTCGTCCACCATCGCCTGATCGTTATCCGCACACGCATAGCGCATGTAATACCAGGATGAATCCACGAAGGTGTCCATGGTATCGGTTTCACGCTTCGCCGGTTTGCCGCATTTCGGACAGCTGCAGTTCACGAATGCATCGTACTTGGCGAGCGGATTGCCGCTCCCGTCCGGCGCAAGGTCCTCCGGCAACACCACCGGCAGATCTTTGTCCGGCACAGGGACATCGCCGCAATCAGGACAATGAATGATCGGGATCGGACAACCCCAGTAGCGCTGTCGCGAGATACCCCAATCGCGCAGGCGGAATACCGTACGTTTCTCGCCGAGAGCACGATGCTTCAATTCCCCGGCGACGGCATCGATGGCTTGAACAGTCGTCATGCCGTCATAACTGCCGGAATTCACTGTTATGCCGTGCTCGACGAACGCGTCTTGCATCGTTTCTGCAAGCGGGACATCTCCCTCCAGGGGCTTCACTACCACTTTTAACGACAACGCGTGCTTACGCGCAAATTCGAAATCGCGTTGATCATGCGCCGGCACTGCCATCACCGCGCCTTCGCCGTAGCTCATCAACACATAGTTCGCAACCCATACCGGCAGCAATTCATCAGTAAGAGGATGACGCACGAACTGGCCGGTAGCCATACCCTTCTTTTCCTGGGTCGCCAGTTCCGCTTCCGTGACACCGCCCTTCTTGCATTCCTCGATGAATGCGGCCAATGCCGGGTTTTTGACAGCCGCCATTTCGGCCAGCGAATGCTCCGCGGCCACCGCTACATACGTCGCCCCCAGCAAGGTGTCCGCACGCGTGGTGAACACCTTGAGTACGCCGTCTTCACCGATGCTCTCGCGGTCGTATGGAAAATGGATTTCGACGCCTTCACTCTTGCCGATCCAGTTGGCCTGCATGGTCTTGACCCGCTCCGGCCAACCCTGCATATCATCCAGTGCCCCGAGCAAGCGGTCGGCATAGCCGGTGATACCAAGGTAATACATCGGTATCTCGCGCTTCTCGATCAGTGCACCAGTGCGCCAGCCACGACCGTCTATGACCTGTTCATTCGCGAGCACGGTCTGATCGACCGGATCCCAATTGACGGTGCCCGTCTTCTGGTAGGCGATACCTTTCTCGAGCATGCGCAGGAACAACCACTGGTTCCACTTGTAGTATCTCGGATCGCAGGTGGCGATCTCGCGGGACCAGTCGATCGCAAAACCGAGTGACTTCAACTGCTTGCGCATGTAGTCGATGTTGTCGTAGGTCCACTTGGCTGGCGGCACGCCATTCTTGATCGCCGCATTCTCCGCCGGCAGCCCGAAGGCATCCCAGCCCATCGGCTGCAACACCTCGCGTCCATTCATGCGCTGATAACGCGTAATCACATCGCCGATTGTGTAATTCCTGACATGGCCCATATGCAGGCGCCCGCTCGGATACGGCAACATGCACAGGCAGTAATACTTGGGAAGCGATACCGAGGCTTGCGAAGTGGCACTTTCGGTTGCGCCCCAAGATAATCGGGCTGCTTGCGCTATTTTCTGGGGATCGAATTCCAGCATGTTTTTCTGATCAATTCCCTGCATCACGTATCTCTTCACCTTTGCGTGTGAAAACAATCGCCATAAACATGGCAGTAAAAGTCACATACCATGCCATAACTATTGAATGAATAAACATCGTTTCAGTAAGTCCGAACACACTCAGTCCAGTAATCATTACGACGCCAGCAAACCCTGCTGCTTTTATCTGGCCGTCTTTCGACCGAAGTGCCTCTATGAATATAAAAAGCGGGAACCCTATGGCGAGGAGGTAAAATGTCAATCCAAATGATCCCTGACTGGACAACACATTCATGTAGTCATTGTGGGGATGATCAAAAGACATGATCGCCGGAGAGACATCACCTGCGCGCGCCAGTTTCTCCACATCATCACGAAATGATCCAGTCCCGGCGCCAAAAAATGGGTGCTGTTTGAACATATGCCATGCCGCACGCCACATCTCAAGCCGCTCACCTACGGAGTCATTAGCGAAAGGAAAGATATACTCACCGAAACTGTTCTGTATCGGCACCAAATAGATGGTGCCACCAGGAGGTAGCCAGAATGCCGGCCATGACAGATCTTTTGTATTTTGGACTCGTTTCACAATTTCATACTTGGAATTGTTGAATTTCTGCCAAGAGGGAGGATTTCCATGTACTATCGAAATCTGTCCTTCGCCGCGCGCTATAAATTCTGCATTCTGTAACCCATCCTGTCTAATGACGCTGCGTTTGACGATCAGAGTGACAGCTCTCTGCTTGTTGGTGTTTGCCAGTTTGAGCACTTTCAGGGATTGGCACTGAGCATCAAGCCCGGCTTCTTTCAATCCGGATGCATCCTCAACAACAGATATCTCCGGCCCCGATGAATAACGTAACTTTAGTTCTCCAACCAACGTCTTCATAAACAGGGGGCTATTAAGGCAGCCGACATGTGCAGCATCACCATCTTCAATCAGGTTCACATACGCACGATAATGTCCAAGATTTTGGATCGCTTCGCTTACTCTACTCTGTACAATTTTGTTTGGAGCTAGAAATCCTGCGATCACGACAATTATGCTGCATGCAAGAAACACCTTGAAGGCCCGCTTTGCGGATCGCCTGGAAAATATTGCTATCGTAATAATTACTAATAATGGCGCGGCTATCCAGCCGCCACGCGTACCCGACAATATACTGGCTCCCACGCCTGCCGAGAGTGCGCCGCTCACCAACAGGTATTGCCAGACTGTTCGACGCTGAAGCATCATTAGTAGCATAGCCAGCGCCATGAATGCCATGGCTATGGACAAATCTCCGAATGGGATGGGGTCGATAAAGCCGCTAGCTCGAGTATGTTCGTGCCCACGCATAAACTGCCACAACCCCAAACCGAGAATTGCGAATGGCGCTAGCACGAGCCCTGAGAACAGAGACCGTGTGTTTGAAAGGTAGCAACGACATGCGATAAAGGCGGGAATGAAAAACAGAAACCTGAAGTTGCGTCCGAGCAACTTGAATCCTGTATCTGTCTTGTCACCGACGAAATAACACAGCACTATAGTTGCATACCATCCGGCGAATATACCGATCAGAAGAATTTCCTGCCGACTTAATGCCAGATATCTGATTCCATGTTTCAGAAAAGCATAAGTGCCGATTATTCCCAGCAATAAGAGGATCACGCTGTCTGCGCGGTTTACCGTCAGGACTACAATCGGAAAAATAAATGCGAGTATGGAAACGACCCCACCAAGGATCTTCTCCATACTAAATGGACGAAAACCGGAGAAACTCACACCCCGCATGTCAATTCCTTTTGAAAACAAGCAGACGTTGAATTCCGGTCACGAACAGAAGAACTACTATAAGGCACATTATCAGCCTAATTCCCACCCGCACATACAAGGTACTGCCTGCATAAGGCGCTATTTCCGCAGTCAACACCCCAGGCTGGTCCACGGGGATCCGGCTCGTGGTCATACCCCGCGGATCAATAACAGCTGTAATCCCTGTATTGGTATCACGCAATAGATAACGGCCTGCTTCGAGCGCCCGCATCCGTGCGATTTCAAGATGCTGTGGCAACGCAATGGAATCCCCGAACCAGCCATCGTTGCTGACATTCACCAGAAACGCTGCCTGTGGCAGGGTGCGTATTATCTCACTACTGAATGCGTCCTCGTAACAGATCGAGACCCCGACCGGGTACCCGGCCACCTGTAGAAGCGGCTGGTCTGCTGCACCACGGGTGAAATCCGAATAGGGCAGATCCATCAGTTCCAGCCAACGCCGCACCCATTCCGGAACCGGAAAAAATTCACCGAACGGCACGAGATGGCGTTTGTTATAAACCCCGTCATGTTTCCCCATGCTTATGACGCTATTGTAATAATGTCCATTGGCGATATCTTCAGTCGGTACACCGACCAGCATGTCGGTTCCGTGGATACGTGCTTCCTGTTCCAGCGGATCAAGATAGCTCTCTTTGACATCATCGTAATAATCCGGGACGGCTGCTTCCGGCCAGATGATCAATTGACTGGTCCAGTGTGCCTCGGTCAGTCTGCGATACAACTGCATGGTCGGTTCAAAGGTTTCCGGCGCCCATTTGGTGGTCTGCGGGATATCGCCCTGCACCAGACTGACCGTAATAGCCGGGCCAGCAGCTTGCGTGAATTGCACGGTACTCAATACCCCGCCCAGCCCCCAGATCGCCACCAACACTCCGAGGCATATCAGACGCGGCGTGATTCGCAAAGAACGCACACAGATGCATAGCAGTAATCCTGCACTGAATACTGCCGTCAGGGACACTCCGAACACGCCCATCACGGGCGCATAACCTCGAAGCGCACTACCGATCTGACTGTAGCCGAGACTCAACCAGGGGAACCCGCTCAGGAACCAGCTCCGCACCCATTCAAACAAGGTCCATACCGCAGGCAATGCACATAACCAGCGCACGACACCCGAACCCGGTGTCAACCACAGAGAGAGCACACATGTCAGTGCAAGATAAATCCCCATCACCGCCGACAAACCGACCAGCATCAACAGCGCGACCCACACAGGAGCATCCGCAATCACATGAATGCTATTGTAAATCCAGTAAACACCAAACAGGAATTCAGCGAACGCAAACAGGAAACCGCGCCTGGCTGCGCGCCGCAGATTGACATTCTCGATGAGCCAGAACAGGCAGGCAGGCATCAAGATAGCGAGTGGGTAACAACCGAACGGCGCAAACGCGAGCACCAGCAGCAGACCGCAACAAACCGCGGTGATGTCGCCACGGATACCGGCATGCAACCATGCTGTCAGCATGCAAACCCGGTTCGAGACCTTCCTTATTTTTCTGTTTATCAGGATCAGGCGTGCGGTAATCATGCCGGCTTGCTGTCGCCGGCCGGACCAGATGCCGACTTGCGCAGCATTTCCAGCAGATGCACACGCCTGCTATCGGCGCGTATCACCTTGAAGCGCAGACCATTGATCTCGACTTTTTCGCCGCGCTTGGGCATATGCCCGAAAGCATGTGTGACCAAACCGCCGACCGTATCGAATTCTTCATCGCTGAACGACAGGCCGAAATATTCATTGAAGTCTTCGATGGGTGTGAGTGCCTTCACCGTATAGCGGGAATCGGTGTGCTTCAGGATACTGGCCTCATCCTCGACATCGTATTCGTCGTCTATGTCGCCGACGATCTGTTCCAGCACATCTTCGATCGTGATGAGTCCGGCCACGCCGCCGTATTCATCCGCGACGATTGCCATGTGGTTGCGGCTATCGCGGAAATTCTTGAGCAGCACATTGAGCCGCATGCTCTCCGGTACATAGGGAGCAGGTCGCAGATATTCGCGGATATTGAATTGGGTGTCGGGATTGCCCACATAGTGAGCCAGCAGGTCTTTGGCCAGTACGATGCCGATGATCTCGTCGCGGCTGTCGCCTACTACCGGGAACCGGGAATGCCCGGACTCCACCACAACCTCGGTAACCTCCCGCAAAGAAGCATCTTTTTCCAGCACCACCATCTGCGCACGCGGGATCATGATGTCGCGGGCCTGCATGTCGGCGACCTGCAGGACCCCCTCGATCATGGCCTGGGCATCGGCATCGAAAAGATTGCGGCTCTGGGCGTCCCGCAGCAATTCCAGCAGTTCTTCGCGATCACGGGGTTCGCCGGAAAGCGCCTGACCCAGGCGCTCGAACCAGGCTCGCAATCCGGAGCCGTTGCTACTGGGGGAAGGGTCGTTGTCCATCAGTTCCAGGAATATTCAACGGTAAACAGGCCGCCAGTGTATCGGTTACGGCGCCGGGTGAAAATGCGTTATCGCTCCCGGTACGGGTCCGGGTAGTCCAAACCGGCAAGAATCACGGTTTCCAGGTCCTCCATCTGCTCTGCTTCTGCCTCGGCCGTGTGGTCAAAACCCAGCAGATGCAGCGTACCGTGTACCACCAGATGTGCCCAATGTGCTTCCGGGCGCTTGCCCTGTTCCGCGGCTTCCCGCGCCACCACTGACGCGCAGATTACCAAATCGCCCAGCAGCGATGACTTGATCTCGGGCGGCAGTTCGGCAGGGAATGACAACACATTGGTTGCATAATCCTTGTTACGCCAGGTCCGGTTAAGCGCTGCACCCTCCTCCTCATCCACGATCCGGATGCTGACTTCTGCTGATTCTCCCCGATCCGCCAATGCAGCACTCACCCAGCGTTTGAATTGCGCCTGCGTGGGTATTTTCCCGGTTTCGGCAGCAATCTGCAGCGTGACCCTTACCTGAGCACTCATCCGTACCTCTTCCTGTTGGAGCGGTGGTCTCCACCGCGATAGATCACCCCTCCAACCATGCGGCATCCCAAAATGGATAACGTCCAATCTCATCCACAATTCCAGCTCGCAAGGGATTAGTTACAATATATCGCGCCAACTGTCTTAAATTTTCATCTTTACGCACTGCGTGATCATGATAACCAGACTGCCAGCACTGCGCACCTTTGCGTTGAAGATATACATTCAGTACACGAGCAGTATAACTCTTGAAAGAACGCATCAGTTTTTCCAATGGCCCCTTCTCGCCAAGTACCAATAACCAATGCACATGATCTGGCATGGCAACCCACGCCAGGGTCTCACTCCAACCAGTCCGGTCATGATAAGAAATCGCATTAGCCAGCTCGCGACCACAATACAAATCAGTAAAGATTGGTTGCCTGCCGTAAGTTACGGTCGTGAGCATATAAGCGCGCCCCGGCTCCGAAACACGCCCTTTACGCAGATTACTGGATCGTGGTTTGTTCTTTGCGAGAAAACAGTCATTTCGACCGGATTTGTTATCCACATGCATTTATATCAAGCCTCTCAATCGCGGCGAATATCGCCGCTCCCACCAGCAGAGCCATCCGCCAGAGCAGAACCGACCCAGCGTCTGAATTGCGACAGGATGGGCAACTTCGGAGCTTACGTCGCGTTCTGCAGCGTGACCCTTACCTGAGCACTCATCCGTACCTCTTCCTGTGGGAGCGGTGGTCTCCACCGCGATAGATCACCCATCCCACCATGCGGCATCCCAAAATGGGTAACGCCCAATCTCATCCACAATTCCAGCTCACAAGGGATTAGTCACGATATATCGCACCTATATCAAGCCTTTCAATCGCGGCGAATATCGCCGCTCCCACCAGCAGGGTCATCAGGCAAATCGCGCTGTTCATAGGCACTGACGATACGCTGCACAAGTGGGTGTCTCACGACATCAGCCGCAGTGAAGAACGTGAATCCGACGCCATCCATGTCGCGCAACAATTCCACTGCATCCCGCAAGCCGGAACGCTGGTGTCGCGGGATATCGACCTGGGTAATAT
>JBOIBL010000143.1:0-22837 GCA_050739495.1 Gammaproteobacteria bacterium
ACCCCAATCGACAGAGCCGAGGAACGCATGCGGCACAGCCGGGTCAGGTTATTGTTCGTGGTGAATGAACCCGGCGCTCTGCTGGGACTCGTCACGCTCAACGACATCAAGGGCGACCGGCCGTTGCGTTTCCAACGCGAATCCGGTGTCAGCCACCAGGAAGTATTAGTGCGGGACATCATGACGCCACGCGAAAAACTCGAAGTCATGAGTATGTCAGACGTGGCCGAGGCCTGTGTCGGAGACATCGTTGAGACCCTGATGCAGACGGGGCGCAAGCATGCCCTGGTCGAGGAACGCACCTCATCCGGTAATGCGATACGCGGCATCTTTTCCGTAACCCGGATCGGCAAGCAACTGGGTGTGCAGCTGGAATCCAGCGGAGTCGCCTGGACGTTCGCGGAACTCGAGGCGGCCTTGCGCTGAATGGTCTGGCCCGCAACTTGAGAAATCTGTCTCGTATTACTGGAGCCGACTGTGATGGTGATAATCGATAACGTGCTGACTCCCGCGCAGGTCACCCAGATCCGTGAGGTACTGGAACAGAGCCGTTTTGAAGACGGCAAAGCCACCACTGGCGCATTGATCCGCAAGTTCAAGAATAACCTGCAGGCCGACACCAGCGAAGGCAAACTCGCGACTGCCGCGCAGACTGTGCTCACGGCGTTGGTGAACCATGAAAAATTCAGGGAATATGCGATTCCACGCCGCATATTGCCACCATTCTTCAATCGCTACGACGCCGGTATGTATTACAAGGATCATGTCGATAACGCGATCATGGGCAGCAGTGAGCCGATGCGTGCCGACATCTCGCTGAGTGTCCTGCTCAGTGCTCCGGATGAGTACGATGGCGGCGAACTGCTGATCGGCGGTGATAATGGCATCACCCCGGTGAAACCCGGAAGCGGTGCGGCAGTGTTGTACAGCTCGGCTACCATCCATAGCGTCGCGCCAGTCACGCGTGGCACGCGTTATGCTGCGATAAGCTGGGTGCAGAGTCTGATACGGGGAGCTGAGCAGCGCATGATCCTGTCCGAACTGTCGGAATTGGGCCGTTGGGCACATCAGTCTGCACCGGACGCCTCCGAACCGACGCGTATCACGCGCTTGCGTGTCAACCTGATGCGGATGTGGTCAGAGATCTGATGATTTCATCTGCCCTGACGCATCCGCGAAATGGGGATGTCGTCAGCAGTCTTGCATTGAATACCCTTTCGCTTCACCGGAGGTAAGCATGTGGCAGCTGGTTCTGGGCGCCGTGATGATCAGTTTCTCGGCAGTATTCGTCAAACTGGTCAGCATCCCGCCGACCGCCAGCGCGTTCTATCGCATGCTGTTCGGCGGATTGATCCTGTTGGGTGTGTTGCTGTGGCGGCGTGAACGTCCGCGACTGAATTTCAATGGGCTCGCCATGGTGTTCCTGGCGGGATTGTTTTTTGCTGCCGATCTTGCGTTGTGGCATCGCAGCATCCTGCATGTCGGCCCGGGTATCGCTACCCTGCTGGCCAATTTTCAGGTCTTCATCCTGGCCTTGACCGGGGTCCTGTTGTTCCGTGAACAATTGACGCGCGCGCAGATGCTGGCGATCCCGCTTGCGATCACAGGTCTGGCATTGCTGGTAGGTTCGGATTGGGCAAATCTGCCTGAATCCTATCGGATCGGTGTCGGTCTGGGTTTGTTGACCGCTTGTTGTTATGCCGCCTACATCCTGTCGCTACGCCGGTTACGCGCAGAAGCATCGGCGGGCTCGGTATTTACGGCGATCACGCTGGTGTCGCTCACGACGGCGGCATTGCTGGGGTTGCTGATGCTGACCGAACACACGCCGTTTGTAATACCCGACTGGCGTAACGCAGGCTGGCTGATTGCGTATGGTGTGTTCGGTCAGGTGCTCGGCTGGGTGTTGATATCCAACGGCATCCACAAAGTGCGCGCTTCACAGGTCGGGCTGATACTGCTGTTGCAACCCTTGTTTGCATTCGTCTGGGATTGCACGTTCTTCGGGCGCCGTTTCAGCCTGGTAGAGATCAGCGGCGCAGTCCTGGCGCTGGTGGCGATCTATCTCGGTTCACTGCGCAAACCCGCCTGATTCAGGTGATCACGGCAAGCCGCCCCGGCAGGATCTCGATTTCCAGTCGCGTTGCATCCGTGTAACGGATCTCGCCATCCGCATGCACCGGCAGACCGATATCGGATTCAATCAAAATTCGAGTAGCGCGAAATGCGGTCACACCGTGCCGATCGAGATGGGTGCCAGCCAACACACTCGGCACCAGTTGCAGTATCCCGAGCCGACTCATACCGGCTGCTATCACCACATCGAGTAAGCCGTCATCGATCTCCGCATGCGGTGCCAGCACGAACGAACCGCCTTCCACCCGGCCGTTGTTGACGGCGATCAGGGTGATGAGGGTCTCGATATCTGTCTCACCGGCACGGAGATGCACCAGCGGGGTACGGTGCTTGAGCAACAAGGTCTTCATCAGCGCCACGCCATAGACAAGCTTACTGTGCAACCATTGCATGCGATTGGCTTCCATGGCGACCTGCGCATCGAAGCCGATGCCGATGCTGTTGGCGAAGTAGAAATCGTTGCAGCGGTCGCTCCCGGCATCGTGCCTCCCGCGACACTCGTACGTCCCTGTACATCGAGCGATATCGATCTGCCGGGCATGACCGTGCGCGATCAGCGCACAGGCAGCACGCCAATCATCGGAATGCCGGTCCAGCATTTTCATGAAATCGTTACCGGTGCCGACCGGGATGACTCCGAGCGGGGCACCTCCACCGGCCCGCATCCAGCCGTTCACGGCCTCGTGCACGGTGCCGTCACCGCCGGCGATCAGGATGCGTTCCGGCTTGCTGGCAAGCGCGGCAGCGACGCAAGCGGTCACGTCATTTGGACCCTTGCTGCGGATGATATCGGTCTTGATTCCATGTGACGCGAGTTCGTCACGGAGACGATTCTCCAATCGGCTGCCGGCGCCGCGCCCGGCGGCGGGATTGATGATCAACGGGATGGACATGAAAGTGCCCTGTGTGGATTCAAGGATTTTCCGGACTGCGGGTTTCGCTGTTGTCGTCGGTGCTGCCGGTCATGCGTTCCAGTTGCGCGATCGCATCATGAATTGCGGCGCGTTCGCTGCGTGACAATCTCGCCAGTGCAAGTCCCAGTTGCTTTTCGAGTGAAGAGGGTGCCGCATTGGCAAGATTGCGGCCCCCCGGGGTGAGTGCGACCAGCACCCGGCGTTTGTCTTCCGGCCGCCGTTCCCGGTTGAGCAATCCGCGCAGTTCCAGCCGGTCGAGAATACCGGTGATGGTGGGAGGGCTGAGCGCCATGGCTTTCGCCAGTGCCCCGCTGGTGAGCGGGCCAAATTCCCGGAGATGTTGCAGACATAAAAGCTGCGGGATACTGAGGCCGCGCGCACTGATGAGCCGGCGGCTGGAAATATCCATGCTGCGCGTGATGCGTCTCAAGGCACGCAATATATCTTGTGCCATGCGATCTGATTCAGGGGTCATGGCTGATCCGTGACTGATTGGAACAGGATTGTTGAATACTTGGGCCGCTATCGCAAGCGGGTGTCTTTAACCCGCTGCAGCAGAACCCGTGATGCACGGGCTGCAATTGGACAGGTTTTTCCTCAGTTGTTACCCTGACCCGAATATACGCTAGCTGCGATGGCCCGGTGAGGTGTTTCGTGGAAAGGGCAAACGAGGGTTTTGAATAGCGCATCTGCACAACCGAAGATTCCGTCCGTCATCGAGAAGGCCACACTGCGTCGCGCCATCGCGGCTGCGGCGCTAGGCAATTGCATGGAATGGTTTGATTTCGGTGTTTACGGCTATCTCGCAGTCGTCATCGGGCATATCTTTTTTCCGTCGAATAATCCAACGACCGAATTGCTGTTCACATACGGTGGTTTCGCGGTCGCGTTCCTGATCCGTCCCTTCGGCGGGCTGTTCTTCGGTCCGCTTGGCGACCGGATCGGCCGGCAACGTGTGCTGGCAGTCACCATCATCCTGATGGCAGCTTCGACTTTCGTGATCGGGGTGTTGCCGGGCTATGCGCAGATCGGAATATGGGCGCCGATATTGCTGATCCTGGCGCGATTGGTGCAGGGCTTTTCCACCGGAGGCGAGTATGGCGGTGCCGCAACCTTCATGGCGGAATACGCGCCCGACAATCAGCGCGGTTATCTGTGCAGTTGGCTGGAGTTCGGTACGCTGGGAGGCTTCTCGTTCGGTGCCATCCTCGTCACGCTGGTGACGTTCGGGCTGTCCCCCGAAGCCATGAACGCCTGGGGCTGGCGTATCCCGTTTCTGTGCGCAGGTCCGCTCGGCATGATCGGTTTGTATCTGCGCCTCAAGCTGGAAGAGACACCCGATTTCCAGGGCTTGCAGGATGCCGGCGAAGTGGCGGCGTCCCCTTTGCGTGAAGCAGTCGCCACAGAATGGCGTCAACTGCTGAAATGTGTCGGGATCGTGATCCTGCTCAACGTCGCCGATTACACTTTCCTGACCTACATGCCGAGCTATCTGAATACAGCGCTCGGCATCGGCGAACAGTTGGGGCGGATGACGCTGATCGGGATCATGCTTGCCATGATGCTGGTGATCGTGCCGATCGGTGCACTGTCTGATCGCATTGGACGCAAACCTATCCTCATCACTGCCGCGTTGGGCTTCGTGCTGTTTGCCTGGCCTGCGTTCTGGCTGATGTCGCAAGGCAGCATGCTGTTGGTCACGCTGGGGCTCGCGATCCCCGGATTGTTATTGGTGATGCTGCTTGGGACCTTGCCTGCGACTTTGCCGGCGATGTTCTCGACACGCACCCGTTATGGCGGTTTTGCGGTTTCCTACAATGTCTCCACGTCGCTGTTCGGTGGCACTGCACCGTTGGCCATCACCTGGCTGGTCGCCATGACCGGCAACGATTACATGCCCGCCTTTTATCTGATTGCAGCGGCGATGATTGCATTCATCCCCATTCTCGCCTTGCGCGAAACCGCACGCCGTCGCTTGCGCGGTTCGGTCACAGCTGGCGTAGTAACCGCCGGATAAAAAATGGGCCGCTGCAACGAGCGGCCCATGTATTTCCAGAAATATCCGTATTCAGAGTGGTTTGATCGCAGCAAAATCCTTGCGGTTGGCGATGAACTGCGGGCGCGGCTGCAAGCCGCAGAACGGCGCCTGCAAGGTGTTCTCGATGCTGTTGAAGACGATGAACACGTTGCTTCGTGACAGCGGTGTGATATTGGAATTGGAGCCGTGCATGATGTTGCAATCGAAGAACGTCACCATGCCGGCCCCGCCGACGGACGCTTCGATGCCGCCAGCTTCCATCATCCGGGTCAGGCTGGCGTCATCCGGCACGCCGTATTCCTGTTTACGCAGCGACTGCTTGTAATGGTTCTCCGGTGTCTCGCCCACGCAAGCCAGAAACTTCCGGTGTGAGCCGGGGATCACCAGCAGCGGACCGTTGTTTGCGGTATTCGGGGTCAGGCTGATCGAGCACGACAGCGCACGCATCGCCGGCATCCCGTCTTCCACGTGCCAGGTCTCGAAATCCGAGTGCCAGTAGAACTCCTTGCCGCGGAAACCGGGCTTGTAGTTCACCCGGCTCTGGTGGATGTAGACCTCGCTTCCCAGAATCTGGCGCGCCACGTCCACGATACGATGGTCACGGCACAGTTTCGCGATGATCGAATCGTATTCGTGGATCGCGAAAATCGAACGCACCTGCTTGCCACCCGGTTCGCGGATGGTCGCATCGCTAACTTTCACCTTCGCATCGCTACGCAGCCGGTGCAGTTCCTCAAGATGCTGTTCCATCTCGTCATGTGCGAATACACCGTTGAGGTTTATAAAACCGTCCCGCGCATAGCGTTCCAGTTGCTGCACATCCAACGGTCCCTCGCCGGGTTTGCCATGCACTACCGGCTCGCGGCGTTCGATCAGCTCGGGCGTGGCTGCGATGCGGGAAGGGTAATGGTCGGTACGGGTCTCGAGTTTTTCTGCGGGGCGTGACATCTCTACCTCTTGCGAATCTTGATCTGTTTGCGGTTTACAAAAGTGATCGGTCAGCTCAGGCCGCCGCTTCTTCAGCCGGATAGGCGCCGGTCTCGTCGTGCACTTCTTTACCTGTGACCGGCGGATTGAACACGCACACCACGCGCAATCCCTTTTCGAAGGCGCGCAGGATGTGTTCGTCATGCTGATCCAGAGCGTACAGGGTGCCGGGGCGGATCGGGTATTTCTTGCCGTCGGCCAGCGTCTCTACCTCGCCCGCACCTTCAATGCAGTACACCGTTTCCAGGTGATTGCGGTAGCACATCTGGGTCGCCGTGTTGGGCTTCATGAACGTGTCGTGCACCGAATAACCCATGCCGTCGCGTTTCAGGATCAGGCGGCGGCTGCACCAGGTTTCGGTGTCCACGTCGTCGGCGGTACCGATCACATCGTTCAGTTGTTTGACGATCATTGCTTTGCTCCTCAAATCGTATAGTCGAAATTGGATTCAAATGGTTTATGCGGCGGCTTTGGATTTCTTGTCCAGCACCGCGCGCAAACTGCTGCGGATGATGTTGAGTCCCTGATCGAGTTCTGAATCAGTGACAGTCAGGCTCGGCAATAGTTTGAGTACGTCGCTCTGTACACCGGCGGTCTCGATTACGAGCTTGCGTTCGAAACAGGCCTCGGCGACGGCGCCAGCGAGCTCTGGATCATCGAACGCGATGCCCTGGATCAGGCCGCGGCCGCGGACACTGGCGGCGACGCCGGTCTGCTTGATGATGGTGTGCAGGATTTCCGAGACGTGCTGCGCCTTGTCAGTCACATCTTTTGACAGGGCATCGTCTTCCCAGAACTGCAGCGCCGCTGTCGCGGTGACGAACGCGGGGTTGTGGCCGCGGAAGGTACCGTTGTGTTCGCCCGGTGCCCATACATCGTGTTCCGGTTTCATCAACACCACTGCCAGCGGCACGCCGTAACCGGACAGTGATTTGGACAGACAGATGATGTCGGGCTGGATCCCGGCCGGTTCGAAACTGAAGAACGGACCGGTGCGACCACAACCGACCTGAATGTCGTCCACGATCAGTAGCACACCGTGCCGTCGCAACATTGACGACAGGCGTTTCAGCCAGTCGAAGTGCGCCACGTTCACGCCGCCTTCGGCCTGCACGGTCTCGAGGATCACGGCGGCGGGCTTGTCCATGCCGCTGCCATCATCGGTGAGCATCGCTTCCAGATAAGAAAGTGTATCCACGTCGTCGCCCAGATAACCGTCGTACGGCATCGGCATCGCATCATGCAAGGCGACGCCCGCGCCGCGGCGTTTGAAGCCGTTGCCGGTTACCGCCAGCGAACCCAGCGTCATGCCGTGGAAGCCATTGGTAAAACTGATGATGCGCTCGCGCCCGGTGACCTTGCGGGCCAGTTTGAGCGCGGCTTCCACCGCGTTGGTGCCGGTCGGGCCGGTGAACTGGACTTTGTATTCAAGCCCGCGCGGCGCCAGGATCACGCGCTGGAAACGCTCCAGGAAATCGCGTTTGGCGGCACTGAACATGTCCAGACTGTGGGTGATGCCGTCGCGCGCCAGATAGGCAAGCAGCGCATTCTTGAGCGGGGCCGGATTGTGCCCATAATTGAGCGCGCCCGCGCCAGCGAAGAAATCCAGGTACGCTTTGCCGTCCTCGTCGTACAACCAGGCGCCCTGCGCGCGGTCGAACATGACAGGAAAATTACGGCAGTAGCCGCGCACTTCGGATTCATAACGTTCGATCGGGTTCATGGTGTCTATCCTTCGTCTCTTTATAGTGGATGCTATAGCGGGCCGATCTTCAGCAACGGCTCCGCGGCGTGTGATTGTGGAAAGCAGGCCGCGGTCAGGAATTCCTGTTCCATGAGCGGCGCCTTGTGGCGGCGCGCGAAACCGGTGAACAGCGCACGCGAGGCTGCGTTGTCGGACGCGACACTGGCGGTCAGGAAGCGCACGCCGTGACAGGACGGCAGGCGGACCACGGCATCCAGCATCTCGCCGCCGAGGCCCCGACCACGTGCTTCCGGCGCGACGCCGACCTGCCACACGAACACGCAGTCCGATTCCGATGGAGGACGATAAGCAAGCACGCAACCGAGCAATTGCCCGTCGTGTTCCGCTACCACACAGGTATCGCGGAAATGCGTGCACATCAGCAGATAGGCATAGGCGGAATTCTGTTCCAGTCCGCCAGAATCGCCCACCAGCCGCCACACTGCGGCGCCGTCTTCTCGCATCGGCTTACGCAGTGACAATTTCGCTGACACTCGTTTGGCAGCTGCGCCGTTCATGCTGCGGCCATCTTCGGTTGACGTTCGACGAAACGCCGGTGCAACGCGCGTACCGCAGCCGGCACGATCTTCTCGTCGAGGATGCAGGTGCGCGTGTCGGCGGTGCTGAACATGCTCTGCAATGCATCGCTCTGACCGTCGAGCGTCGAACGCAGATGAGTCGCGGATTCGTCGGACCGGCCGACGCCGGTACCGACGATGGAGACCGAACCGACGTCGTGTGCCAGTTTCAGTTTGCCGCTGAAGCGCGCGGTCAGTTCCTTGCAGACATGTTCGTGTTCCGGCATGTTCAGCGTCGAGATCAGGATGTCCAGCCCACCTTTGGAAGTCGCGTCGAAATACACGTTCTCCGCACCGCACATCTCGACCGCGTCACGCGCGAGTTGCGGATCCGCCTGTGTGAGTTCCAGCTTGATGAGTTTTGTGAGGCTGGCGACGCCAATCACCTGTGATTGCTTGCGGCGTTCGCCGTGCACCAGCGTGCCCTTGTTCTCGTGCGATGAGGAACGCGCATGGATGATGACGCCATGTTTTCTGGCATAGGCGACCGCACGCAGATCCAGCACCTTGGCGCCGTGGCGTGCCAGTGCCTCCATCTCGTCGTAATGCAACGACGGCAGGCGCAGCGCGCCATCCACCATGCGCGGATCAGCGCTGTAGATGCCGTCCACATCGGAGCAGATGTCGCAGCTGTCCGCACCCAGCGCCGCGGCGAGTGCGACTGCAGTGGTGTCGGAACCGCCGCGCCCCAGCGTGGTGATCTCGCCGGCGGGATCGATACCCTGGAAGCCGGCGACCACCACGATGCGTCCGGCCGCCAGTTCCTCACGCACCCGGCCCGGGTCCACGTCCATGATGCGTGCATTCAGATGCGTGTCGCTGGTGTGGATGCCGGCTTGCGCGCCGGTCAGCGCGACTGCGGGTACGCCCTGGGCGCGGATCGCCATCGCCAGCAACGAACTCGAGATGCGCTCACCCGAGGACAGCAACAGATCCAGCTCGCGGCCCGGTGGGTTGTCATTCAGGCCTTGCGCCAGATCGAGCAGGTGGTTGGTGGTGTCGCCCATGGCCGAGACCACGGTGACCACACCGTGTCCGGCGCGATGCAGAGCCAACAGTCGCTCGGCGACATGGCGCAGTTTGTCGTCCGTGGCAACCGAAGAACCGCCATATTTTTGAACAATCGTTTTCATGATGTGTTTACCCAGCTTTTTTATCCGGTGTTTAAGTTCAGTGAGTGACTTAAATGAAAGCCCGGCTTGCGCCGGTGTGTATCGCTTGTCTGCCTTGGTGATCGATCAGGGTGGAGAACGCGAACAGCCCCGGCTCCACGCTTCAGCATCGCGAATCAGGGCGGCGAAGGCGTGGTGCGGGACGGCGGACACGGTCACGTAACCTTATGGGTCAGGGTCAAGGGGAAGGAGCGTCGTCGCTGAGGAATGCGGCGACTTCTTCGGATTCGGCGGTAGCGGGACCGCTGGTCAGCAGCGGCGCCGCATCCACGGCTTCGGCTTCCATCATGTTCACCACCGAATCCAGCACATAAAGAATTTCCTGCTGACGGGTGGCGGGCAGCGTGGCCAGACGTTGCTGGAAGCGTTCCTGCAAGGGCAGCGGCGCCTGGCTGATTGCCTCGCGGCCCTGGTCGGTCAGGCTCACGTTCACTTGCCGTTTGTCGGTGGCAGGGCGTTCGCGGTGGATGTAGCCGCGCTGTTCCAGACGATCGAGGATGCCGGTGACGGTGCCGGCGCTGAGGGTGGCTTCCTGGGCCAGGTGACCGGAAGTCATCACGCCGTGCTTGCGAAGCAACCTCAGACACACCAGCTGCGGCCCCGTCAGATGATGACGGCTCGCCAGCTGGCGGCTGTAAAGGTCCACCGCGCGCATGATGCGTCTCAGGGAAGTCAAAATTGCCTCATCGAATTGACCAGCGGCCATGACCGTCGCCATAGTCACCTCTATGCTTTGGGTTCAAATATTTTGAACACAAAATAACACAAAAAGCCTCGTGAGTAAACCCAAACCCGCCCCTGAACCGGCGCGGCGCCAGTCTCCCGTGTCGCCTCTGTACAATGGGCGCCCCTGCAACAGTGGACTGAGACGATGCTCGCAATCGGGATCCGGATAGTGGTGGCGTATCTGTGCGGCTCGCTGATCGGCGGCCTGATTGTCGGCAAGCTGCACGGCGGGGTGGACATCCGCACCGAGGGCAGCGGCAATGCGGGCGGCACCAATGCGCTGCGGACCCAGGGCAAGCTGTTCGCGCTCTGGGTGATGCTGATCGACATCGGCAAGGGCGTGCTGGCGACGCTGGTGGTCCCGTATTTTCCGATCCCGTTCCTGCATCCGGCGACCCAGGTGAGTCTGAGTCCGGACTGGATCATGGCGCTGTGCGGCATCGCTGTCATTGTCGGGCACGTCTTTCCGGTGTTCTTCGGTTTTCGCGGCGGCAAGGGCATGGCGACGTATGTCGGTGTACTGGCGGTGCAGTCGCCGTTCGCGTTACTGATCGGGGTCGCGGTCTGGGTGCTGAGCCTGATGCTGACGGGTTATGTCGGACTGTCCAGCATCCTCGCGGTGTGGGCGGTGCCGGTGTATGTGCTGATCGTTTGGGGGGTGCGCCCCGGCCTGTTCTGGTTCGCGTTGTCGATGGCGTTGTTCATCCTTTACACGCACCGTGGCAACGTCGCGCGGATGCGTGCCGGCACCGAGAACCGCTTCAAACGCGCCATGCTGTTGCGCCGGAAGCAGTGACGGATCATGCCGGAGAGCGCCGATAGCAACGAGGTTATCCTGTCTGTACTCGCAGACGGTCAGTTTCATTCCGGCGAACAACTCGCGCAGTTGCTGGGCGTGAGTCGCAGCGCAGTCTGGAAACATGTGCAACAACTCGCCGACTTCGAACTCGAAGTATTCCGTGTGCCGGGCAAGGGTTACCGATTGTCTGTACCGCTTGAACTGCTGGATGCGGATGTCATCCGCGCAGGTATGTCGGTGTTACATCGTCCGCGTCTGCAAAGTCTCGATGTTTTGCGCACAGTGGAATCCACCAACGACTGGCTTGGCGTGCGTCCGGAACTTGCACCTGCGGCCTGTCTCGCCGAATCACAGAGCGCGGGGCGCGGCCGTCGCGGCCGGCACTGGGTCTCGCCGTTCGGCGCCAATCTTTATCTCTCCTTCGCCTGGCAGTTCGAGGAACTGCCGCCCGGATTCACCGCGCTCGGCATGGTCGCGGCCATCGCCGCGGTGCGCGCGCTGCGCAAGCTTGGTCTCGAATCCGCCGCTGTGAAATGGCCCAACGATCTGATCGCCGGCGCGCACAAGCTCGGCGGCATCCTGGTGGACGTGCAGGGCGAATCGCCGAACCGCTTGCGCGCGGTGATCGGCATCGGGCTCAATGTGCGGATGCCCGAAACCGCCGCCACGCAGATCGATCAAGCCTGGACCGACATCGCGACGCTGATGCACGGCGCCGCACCCAGTCGCAACACGCTCGCCGCCGCCTTGCTCGATGAACTGTTCGTGGTGCTGGATGTATTCGGTGAAGCAGGTTTCGCAGCGTTCAGCGATGAGTGGCGCGCGCTCGATCACGTAGCCGGCCGTGAAGTGGTCCTGCAACAGCATGAACACCGCATCACCGGCACTGCGTTAGGCGTGGATCAGGACGGCGCCCTGTTGTTGCGCAGCGGCGGCGAGATCCGGCGTTTCGTTTCCGGCGATATCAGCTTGCGGGTGCAACCATGAAGCTGCTGGTCGACGTCGGCAATTCCTGCATCAAATGGGCATACCAGGATGGGCACGAACTGTGTGACCACGGCTTCATTATGCACGGCGGTTACAAGCTCGATGAAGTGCTCGGTGCCGCCTGGCGCAAGTTGCCGAAACCCTCGCAGGTGATCGTCGCCAATGTCGCCGGCCCGATGGCGAACCACGTCCTCAATCAGCTGAGTCAGCAATACTTCGGGCTCATGCCGACTTACATGATCTCCAGCGCAAAAGCCGGCGGCGTTACCAGCGGTTATCGGGATCCAGCGCGGCTGGGCGTGGATCGCTGGGCCGCATTGATCGGCGCCTTCAACCGTCACGGTGCGCCGGCCTGCGTCATCGATTGCGGCACCGCGATCACGCTGGATGCGATCACCCGCGATGGAAGACATCTGGGCGGCCTGATCGCCCCCGGCATCCACCTGATGCGCCATGCACTGGTCGGCGCCACGGCCGGGATCACCGACGAAGAAGACGATGAAGATTCCGGTGTGTTCGCGCAGGATACACACGCCGCCGTCGCCGGCGGTGCACTCAATGCCGCGGTGGGATTGATCGCGCGCGTCAGCGCGCAGATGCTCGCCGAACTCGGCAACGAGGCGAAGCGGCTGATCACCGGCGGCGATGCCGAACGGCTGCTCACGCATTTGCAGGAAGGCTATACACTGGTGCCGCATTTGGTGCTCGAAGGTTTATCGGTCATGGCGGACGTGAAGGAATGATGCGGATACTCTTTCTTATCCTGTTGCTCGCCAACATCGTCGGCTTCTTCCTGCTGGGCGGATCGGACAGCGTCACGCAATCCCAGTACATGCCGGTGCCGATGCCGGCGACGAAACCGCTGCAACTGCTTTCCGAACTCACGCCGAAGGAACGTCAGGCGCTGGCACAATCGGTAACCGCGCTATCTCAGACGCAGGTCGCCGCGCCGCCGCCCGCGCCGGTAGTGCCCGCCGCGGGCAGTGTGAGTGCACCCGCAGCAGCGGCGCTGGTCTGCGCAAGTTACGGCCCGTTCCCGGGTGACGATGCCGCCAGGACTGGACAACACCGGCTGCAGAAAGCCGGCGCCCAGGTCAGCCAGCGGCTGGTACCCGGCAAGGTCAAACTCGGTTACTGGGTTTATCTGCCGTCGTTCAGATCCCGCAAGGAAGCGGAAGCTGCCGAAGTCCTGCTCAAGAAACGCGGCGTCAAGGATCTGTACATCGTCGCCGACGAAGCCAATCGCAACGCCATTTCGCTCGGCGTGTACAGCCAGCGCAGCGGTGCGGTTGAGCGCCGCAAACAGATCCGGAAGATGGGTTACCATCCGCTGCTCGCGGACCGTTTCCGCGACACCCCGAATTACTGGCTCGATGCCCAGGGCTCAGCGGCGCAACTGCCCGCTGTCAGCGTCTTTTCCGATCTCGCGGAAGGCGATACGGAGGTCAAACGTTCGGATACCGCGTGCCCCGCTAACGACAAGCCCTGATCTTCTGCATCCGGTCTGTACCCAGTAGCAAAGGTTAAACCGGCTTCGGCGATTCGAGCGTACAGTGTCCTGTCGCTGATTGGCTCCAGGAATCCATTCCTTTCCCGATCTGTTGCTTGGCTGGCTGACTGTATATCGCCAAGATTGCAGGTTGCTGGTTCACCGTTCCCTGGTCAGCATCGGCTTTCTGATGCACTCATGACTAACAATCATTGCAAACCATACGTGAAAAACAATTTTGCCAGTATCCATGTCGCCGTAGTCACGGATCATGGCATGGAAGACGCTGAGGTTCAGAAGAAGAATTAAGAACGGCTGTTTATGCCAAGAAATATAAACAAAAGATGGAAAATTACTTATGTCAAACAAGTGACATGCGCGATTTTTTGAAATGCGCATGCCCGCGATCAAATTAACATAGATTCATGCTACGAAATATCAGTTCCCAATAAGTCACCGGCATACTTGTCGTTCCACGATTTGTCGACTATACCTAATCAGCTCTGACAGAATACGTGCGCCTTTTACACGTGAAATTTGCTGCGTTTTGTGTGCTGCGTGACAGAGGCAAGCTGTGTGATTTTTCCTGATCTGAAGCCTCGTCCACGCTCCTAAATCCAAGCAAGGAGAAACGTGATGCCATCCGATACCCAGATTTCCCACGGCAATCCCGCGCCGCTCGGTCTCATCGGCTTCGGTCTGACCACTGTTGTGCTCAGCCTGATCAACGCTGGGGTGTTGCCACATGAAGGCGAGAGCGTGGTTATTCCGCTCGCACTTGCGTTCGGCGGTCTGATTCAGATGATCGCCGGCACCCTGGAATTCAAGACAGGTAACACCTTCGGCATGACGGCGTTCCTGAGTTACGGTGCGTTCTGGTGGTGGTTCGCATTGATGCTGGCGTTCAACAACACCGGTGTGATCAGTCTCAAAGGTGCCGAGAGCACGATCGCGGCCACGCTGATCGCCTGGGGGGTGTTCACCATGTACATGTGGGTCGGCACCTTCAAACTCAATCGTGCGTTGTGGCTCGTCTTCCTGACCTTGTGGATCACGTTCTATCTGCTCGGCTTCGGCATGCTGTTTCAAACACCCTGGTTGAGCCACGCCGGGGGATGGATGGGTCTGATCTGTGGTGCGCTTGCCATCTACACCAGTTTCGCACTCGTCACCAATGCGACCTGGGGTAAAGCCGTATTGCCGGTCGGGCCACTCAGCACCTGATAGCTGATCGATGATCAAAGGACGAAGGGCGGCAGGAAATGAAAACGTCGGGTGAGATGCAGCTAAGCGAAGCGGTCATCGCGGCCCATTGGCGCGAGGAAAATTATTACTACCCGCCACCGCGTTTCATCGGTCAGGCAAACCTGACCGATCCGGCTGTATACGAGCGATTCTCGGAAGACAACTTCCCCGAGTGCTTCCGCGAATACGCCGAGCTCCTCCACTGGGACAGCTACTGGCATACCATGCTGGACAGTTCTTCTCCCCCGTTCTTCAAGTGGTTCGTCGGCGGCCGGTTGAATGCCTGTTACAACTGTGTAGACCGGCATCTGGAGAAATACCGCAACAAGACTGCGTTTTATTTTATCCCGGAGCCTGAAAGCGAGCCGGTCGTCGTACTGACGTATCAGGAGTTATACCGGCGCGTGAATGAAACCGCAGCCATGCTGCGGGAGTTCTGCGGACTCAAGCGCGGGGACCGCGTCACCCTGCATCTGCCGATGACGCTGGAACTGCCGATCACCATGCTCGCCTGCGCCAGACTGGGCGTGATTCATTCCCAGGTGTTCAGTGGTTTCAGCGGCAAGGCCTGTGCGGACCGTATTGTCGATTCCGGCAGTCGGGTGCTGATCACCATGGATGCGTATCATCGGGCCGGCAAACTGAATGACCACAAGGAAAAGGCGGATATAGCGGTCGACGGCGCTGCAAAGGAAGGATTCAAGGTCGAGAAGGTGCTGGTGTGGCGTCGCTATCCGGGGACTTACAACAGCAAGACGCCGATGAAGAAGGGGCGTGACTACTTCGCGGATGAGGTACTCACGGAATACCGGGGCAAGGAAATTGCACCGGAATCCATGGAAGCCAACGACGTCCTGTTCCTGATGTACACCTCGGGGACCACGGGCAAGCCCAAAGGCGCGCAGCACAGTACCGGCGGTTATCTTGCCTACGTAACCGGCACCTCGAAGTACGTGCAGGACATCCACCCCGAAGACGTGTACTGGTGCATGGCCGACATCGGCTGGATCACGGGCCACTCCTATATCGTTTACGGTCCGCTTGCGCTGGCCGCGTCATCGGTGATTTTTGAAGGAGCGCCCAACGTTCCCGACGCCGGTCGGCCGTGGCGTATCGCCGAACAGTTCGGCGTGAATATCTTCCACACTTCACCCACCGCCATTCGTGCACTGCGGCGGGAGAACAAGACGCCCGGCAACTACAACTACCGTTTCAAGCACATGACCACGGTCGGTGAGCCCATCGAACCTGAAGTCTGGCGCTGGTACTGGGAAGTGGTGGGCAAACGTGAAGCGGTGATCGTCGATACCTGGTGGCAGACCGAAACCGGCGGCTTTCTATGCTCGACCATGCCCGGCTTGCACCCGATGAAACCGGGATCCGCGGGTCCCGCCATGCCCGGTATCTATCCGGTAATTTACGACGAGCAGGGCAAGCAAATTCCGAGCGGCAGCGGTATCGCGGGCAACATCTGCATCCGGAATCCGTGGCCCGGACGCATGCTGACAATCTGGGGAGACGACCAGCGCTTCGTGAACACATACTACGCGCGCTACAACAAAGACAAAAAGAGCAAGGATTGGCGCGACTGGCCTTACTTCGCCGGCGATGGTGCGATTCACGCATCCGATGGCTATTACCGCATTCTTGGCCGAATAGATGACGTAATCAATGTTGCCGGCCACCGCCTCGGTACCAAGGAGCTGGAAGCCGCCACGTTGACGGTTTCAGAGGTGAGCGAAGCGGCAGTCGTCGCGGTGAATGATGAAATCAAAGGCACCGTACCGGAAATCTATGTCTCGCTGTATCCCGGCGTTGAAGCCAGCGAGGCGGTGGCAAAAAAAATCCAGGATGCGATCGTGTCCGAGATCGGCCCGATCGCCAAGCCCCGCAAAGTGTGGATCGTTCCGGATATGCCCAAGACCCGCTCCGGCAAGATCATGCGCCGCGTGTTGGCGGCGATCTCTGCCGGCCGCGATGCGGGCGATATCACGACCCTGGCGAATCCCGCAATCGTCGAAGAATTGCGAGCACTGGTCAGCAAGAAATGACCGGTTCCAGGGCACAGATTTCATTCGTTTCATTTGCCGACCGCCAAAGACGCGGCGCGACAGCGGATTCGCTTTGTTGTTAACGCGACGGCGACGGGTGTTGCCATCGGTAACGTAAGGAGGATGAACATGAACATGAAGACACCGATCCTCGGTTTTGCGGTTTCAGCCCTGTTAAGCATATCCCTCGCGGGTATGCCTGCTGCTCAAGCGGACAACACCGTCACCATGAATGGTTTCATGGATACAAGCCTGTTTTCCCAGAGCGAACCGTTCTTTTTCGGGAACGGTCAGAATGCGGAACTGCCGACCAGCTCTACGAGCCAGAGCTTCAGTGGTATCGACATTCGCAATACTCGGGTGTGGTGGGATATCACCGGGCCACAGTTCAATGATGGCTGGAGCGGCAAGGCACATCTGGAGGCGGATTTCTTCGGTGGATTCAATGGCGCCGGGCCGTACAGCTCTTCCCAGGCCACGCCGCGGCTTCGTCAAGCCATGTTCATCATCACCGCGCCGGATGGCGGTTCATCGGTGACGATCGGCCAGCAATGGGACCTCATGTTTCCTATCTACAGTGTGCCGGTCTCGCTCACCCATATCGCATTTCCGCTCGGCTTCGGCACCGGCATGATCGGCTGGCGTTATCCCGGCATTGTCTGGAGCAAGGATTTGACCGGCGCGCAGGACGCTTCCAAGTGGCGGTTGGACCTCGGCGCGTTTTCCGGTCAGTGGAACGGACCGGGCAACGATACCAATTTCGAGACCGCCGGCAACGTCGGTTTGCGTCCCCAGATCGAAGGACGTTTGTATTTCAATAGCGGGGATCTCACGGCTTATGGCGCTTTGCATTTCAGCCACCAGGATCTTTCGGGTGTAACCGGCACCACCGCAACGCCAATCGCATCCAGCATCTCATCGTGGGGCACGACGGTAGGTGTCGCCTGGCATCCCGGTTCCTGGTCGCTGGTCGGTGCGGCGTATGACGGCAAGGGCATTGGCCAGCTGTTCGCCAGCATGGCGCAGTTTGGCGACATCAGCACCAAGGGCGTCTTCGTCCAGGGTGGTTACAAGTTCACCTCGAACTGGGCCGGTTACCTGACGTATGCCACTGACCGGCCCAACAACGCTGATGTGATCACCTGGATGGGCGCAGGTTCAGCCGGCCGCCTCAAGGGTCAGCAGGAAGCAATTGACCTGATCTACAGCAGCGGACCGTTCGGTGTCGGGTTCGAATTCATGCATGCCAGCCTGGAAAGCACCACGAACGGCATCGACCGTGTCACCGACACCGGCAATCAGGAATCGATCAGTGCGATCTTCCATTTTTAAGTCCGCATTCTGCGGTACAGGACGGAACCGGGAACGCGAATAGCGTTCCCGGTTCGCGCCGTCCGGTCATGCCTGCATTTACAGGCATGTCTTGAACCATCTGGATTGGAGTCAGTCATGAACAAACAACACTTGTATCACGCTCTCGGCAAAATTCTCACCGGCCTTACTGCCGGTCTGCTTATGCTTGGCGTCTCGGTTTCTGCCACCGGAGCCGGCGTCGAACCTTCTGCCACACATTTCCCGGCTACGTTCGGACACATGCACTTTCCCAAAACATTCCCGAACGGCACCACTTTGACCATCACCCAGTGGAGCCATTTCGTTCCGCTCTACGACAAATGGTTTGACGCCTACGCGCAGGAATGGGGGAAAGCCAACAACGTCAAGGTGACGGTCAACCACATCAATATCGGTGACCTTGCGTCGTCGCTGTCGTCTGCAATTGCGGCGAGCAAAGGCTCCGATTTATACGAGATGATCGCGCCGCCGGCTGCATTCATCCAGGGACTGCAGCCCTTGAATGACGTCAATGCCGCGGCTGCGGCAGCATTCGGCAGCCGTAGCGGCGTATGCACCCATTCGAGCTATCTGCCTGTCAAGAAAGAATGGTATGGCTTCTGCCATGGCTGGGTGCCGGATCCGGGCGATTACCTGGTTTCCGATTGGGCCAAGGCAGGTTATCCGCATGGTCCGAACAGTTACGAGGATCTGCTGAAAGGCGGCGAAAAAATTTACAAGGACGCAGGTATTCCCGTCGGCGTCGGCATGTCACCGGAGATCGACTCGGAATTCTATGCGCGTTCGCTGATCTGGTCGTTCGGCGGTTCCATCCAGAACGAACATGACAAGGTGACGTTCGATTCGTCGCAGGTCGTGGATGCGGTCGCGTATCAGGCGAAACTTTTCAAAGCGTCTGAAACACCGGAAGTGTTCACCTGGAATCCGGCTTCCAATAACCAGTCGTTCATTGCCGGCCAGTCTTCCTACATCCAGAACTCCATTTCCTTCTATCGCAGTGCGCAGGAGGTGAATCCGACGGTGGCCGCGAACACGGGCTTCAGCCCGGGACTCAAGGGACCGAAGGGGGTGATTCGCCAAACCGCACACGTCTATTTCATCTACGTCATGCCCAAGTACGTGACTGGCCGGGAAGCAGAATCAGCGGCCAAGAAGTTCATGCTGGATCTGGTCGCCAATTACAGTCAGGCGACATACAACAGCAAGCTTTACAATTTCCCGGCGTTCGCGAGAACTGTGCCGCAACTTACGCAAAAAGGTGGCTGGCTGGACAACGATCCGTTCGGTTCCAAGCCCGCGGATAAACTCGAAGTGCTGCGCAATGCTGAAAGTTGGACCGGTTGGCTTGGTTATCCCGGTTATGCCAACCCGGCAGTAAGCGAAGTCTACGAGGAGCATCTGATTTCGGCGATGATGGCCGAGGTGGCGCGTGACAAGAAGACACCAGCGCAGGCGGTAAAGGATACGACCGCGCAGATCGATGCAATATTCGCCAAGTGGCGCAAGGCGGGATATCTGGAGGGCGGTTCCTGACATACACTTGCGTGCGCCTCTAAAAATTGATCTTTTGGTTTCTGCCTGCCCAGAAGCCAAAACCTCTGATTTTTAGAGGTACCCTCGACCTGTAAAATAAACACAAGGACCTTTTGCCGATGGCTGTTTTACGGGTCGAGAATGTCAAAAAACATTTTGGAAAACTTACCGCCGTTGACGGAGTCGACATAGAAACCCGGGAGGGCGAACTTTTCGCTCTCCTGGGTTCCTCCGGTTCGGGAAAGACCACGTTGATGCGCATGATCGCCGGGCTCGAACAGCCCAGCGAAGGTGACATTCTCATCAACGGCCGGTCCGTCGTGGGTGTCCCACCCAGACACCGCAACGTCGCGATGGTTTTCCAGAGCTATGCCCTGTATCCGCACATGTCAGTGCACGAAAACATCCTGTTCCCGCTCAAGTCGCGCAATGTACCCAGGGAACAGTGGGAACAAAAGGTGGAATGGGCGATTTCCATTCTGGGAATCAAGGCCTTGCTGGACCGCCGGCCGACCAAACTTTCGGGTGGTGAAAAACAGCGTGTCGCGCTGGCGCGTGCGCTGGTGCGTGATCCGGAACTCTTCCTGTTCGATGAACCGTTGAGCGCACTGGATGCGCAGGTGCGCAACATTGCGCGTGCCGAATTGCGCGATCTGCAGAAGCGCACCGGCATTACCACGGTGTACGTCACGCATGATCAGGTGGAAGCATTGGGTTTGGCCGACCGGTTGGCGGTGATGAGCAAGGGGCGCATCTCGCAGATCGGCACGCCGAAAGAAATGTACGAATCCCCCGCGAACCTGTTCGTGGCAAGTTTCATTGGTAATCCACCCATGAACCTCATTACGCGCGGCGATCGGGTTATGGGGATTCGCCCCGAACACCTGATGCTGCAACGCGACAAACCGGCCGACAGCCGGGGTGTGACTCTGAGTCTGCGCATACAGCTGGTGGAATTCATGGGTTCGGAATATTTCGTCTACGGACGGGAAGAGCACGGCGAGCACGAAGGACAGATCGTGGCGCGGCTCGCCCACGATGGCGGCAGCGTTCCGGCCCAGGGCGACGCGCTGGAATTTTTCGCGCCAAACCAATGCGTGAAGAATTTCGATAAAAACAGTGGAAACCGTCTGCCGTGATGAGCAGCAGCGAAACCAGGCCGGTACATTCCGCCGATCAGGACCGGCGGCTGGGATGGGCCATGCTGAGTCCGGCGGTGTTGTACATCGTGGGATTCATCGGCGTGCCGTTCGTGCTCGCGATCCTGCTCAGTTTCAGTAACGCGACGGTAGGCAATCCGCGCATCAGCAAACTGGTGGGCTTGGAAAATTACATCAGCCTGATGCATCAGCCGAACTTCCTGATCGCGCTCGAGAACAGCATCCTGATCACGTTTCTGACGCTGATTCTTCTGATGGTGCTGGCGACGATCCTGTCCGAACTTCTGGCGCTGGAGTTCCGTTTCAAGAAAATCGTGCAGACGCTGCTGATCCTGCCATGGGCGATGCCGGTTTCGCTGGCTGCCATCGCCTGGCTGTGGCTGCTGGATTCGCAGTTCAGCCCGGTTGACTGGATGCTGGCGCAGATCGGCATACTCGGCCCGGGCGGCGTACTCGGTCCGGCACGGCATCTTTATTATCTCGGCCGCGACGTTCTCGCGATTGCATCGGTGGTGACCGTTAACATCTGGCGTCTGTTACCGCTTGCGACCGTCATCGTGCTCGCCGGCCGGCTCTCGATCCCGCAGGATCGATTCGATCAGGCGAAAATCGATGGCGCGGGATTCTTCCGCATCCTGTTCCACATCACGGTTCCCGCCTTGATGCCGGTACTGACGGTCGCGATATTGTTCACCGCGCTGGTGGTGTTTGGCGACATGACTACCGTCGCGTTGCTTACGCGCGGCGGCCCCGGCAATGCGAGTCAGATCCTGCCGTATTGGGCGTTTCTGAAGGGCATTCAGGGTGGCGACCTGGCGGGCGGTGCGGCGGTCGCGTTGTTCATGTTGCCGGTTCTGCTGGTGGTCGCGATTCTGGCATTGCGCATCGCCTACCGGTCGCAGGAAGCATGACGATGAACAAAATCCTGCGTGCATCCGGATTCTATGGAGCGCTGCTCCTGTTCACCCTGTTCGCGGTGTTTCCCGCGCTTTGGGGTGCGATCACGATCTTCAAGAAAAGCGCGGATCTCTACACGCCGACGGCCAATCCGTTTCTCTATCATCCGGGGCCGACGCTTTCGCACCTGATATATCTGTTCACCAGCACCAGCTTCATGACCTTCGCCCTGAATTCGATCATCATCGGGGTGTGTGTAGTGGCGATCACGCTGCTGCTCGCGGTGCCCGCGGCGTATGCACTGGCGCGTTTGTCCGGCAGGTGGGGCGAGCGCTCCGGCATGGCGCTGTTTCTGGTTTACCTGATTCCGCCCACCTTGTTATTTCTGCCCATGTATCAGGTAGTGACGTTTCTCGGTCTGGCCGATTCCATCTGGGGATTGGTGGTGTTGTATCCGACCATCACCGTGCCGTTCTGCACCTGGCTCCTGCTCGGATTCTTCAAGTCCATTCCCGGCGATCTGGACGAAGCGGCGATGATCGATGGCTGCAGCCGTTTCGGCGCATTCATGCGCATCGCATTGCCACTCGCATTGCCGGGCATCGGTGCCTGCATCGTGTTTGCGTTCTCGCTGCAACTCAGCGATTACATCTATGCCGCCACCTTCATAACATCCACCGGTTCGATGCCGATCAGCGTCGGCGTGCCGACGCAGCTCGTCAGAGGCGATGTGTTCTTCTGGCAATCGTTGATGGCGGCGGATGTGATCGTGGCGATCCCGCTGGCGCTCGGTTACGGCTTGCTGTTCGACAAACTGGTCTCCGGTTTCCAGAGCGCGGAAACCTCCGCCACTCACGCTTGATTCAAGCGTTCAGAATCCGGAAGGCTCCGCGCCGCCGGTCGGCGATTCCGGCCAGCGTTGTGTCACGGTTTTCATCCGCGTGTAGAAACGCACTCCGTCGGTGCCGTGGATATGCAACGGGCCGACCAGCGACTGTTTATTGCCACCGAACCCGAAATACGCCGCC
>JBOIBL010000144.1:0-2209 GCA_050739495.1 Gammaproteobacteria bacterium
CAACACCATGCGGCCTTCGGCATCGGTGTGCACGATTTCGATGTTCACGCCGTTCGAGGCGGTGATGACATCGTTCTGGGTGTAGGCGCGCGGGCCGATGTCGTTGCGCGACAGCGCCAGCCAGCAATCCACCTGAAACGGAACCTTGAGCCGGGTCAGTGCGAGCAGAGTACCGAGCGCCACGGCGCTGCCCTGCATGTCGCCATGCATGCCGAACATGCCCTTGGCGGATTTCAGGTTTACGCCGCCGGTGTCGTAGCAGATGCCTTTGCCGACCAGCGCGACAGATTTGGCCTTGGCGGAAACTTTTACCGGCTTGTAGGTCAAATGCACGATGCCGGCATCGCGATGTTCGCTGCCTTGCGCGACTGCCAGAAACGCACCGGCTTTCAGTGCCTGCAGTTTGCGCTCGTCAAGGAATTCGAATTTCCAGCCTTCTCGCCTGGCCAGCTTGACGAGATAACTGCGATAGATCGACGGGGTCAGGTGATTGGCGGGTTGCAGTGTGAGCCAGCGCGTCAGCGCGTTGCCTTCGGCAGCCGCCAGGGTCCGGCTCGGATCGAGTTTGTGCTGCAACCCGAACAGGCGGATGGTCTTGAGTCTGCATGGTTCGGCTGGCCCGGTCTTGAAACGCGGTGCGGTGAAACAGGCGGCATGGATCGCAGCGAGCAGGGCATCCGCGACGGCCTCCTGGCGTGCCGGATCCAGACCCGGCATCTGGATGCCGAGCGTCGCTGGATTGCGTTCCAGCGCCTTGGCGCTGAGTTTGCGCGCCAGTGTCAGCAGTTCGAAGTTGCTCGCGGCATCGGCAACGAAACCCAGCACCGCTGTGGTCGCCGCCTTGTTGGGCAGATCGGTCTGCAGGAGGGTGGTGCCGGGGCTCGCACCGGGTTTGTCGCTGGACTGTTTCAGGCGCAGCCGTTCGGCGTAAGGAAATGCCGGCCAGGCTTTTTGGCTGGCAGCGGCAGGCAGCAGTATAATGAGCGCTTCGAGGGCATCGATCTGCGCTGTCCCCGCTACCGTTAGCTGTTGATCCAGCTTGATTTTTTGCGGTTGCGGCAGGATTTGCGCCATCTATGTGCCCCGGTGTGCCATCAGGCACACGATGATATAGGGCTTCGTGCCCCGCCGAAAGGGCGCCGCGGTGTTCGTGTTCGAGAAGACAGCCAACCGGACGCATGCTCCCCATGCCGCGGGTTCTTCTCACCTTGTCCGCAGTTGCGGACATGCCGCCGACGCATCATAAAAACGCTTGCTACCTGAAGGGCATTTGCAATGTCGAATGAGATGGCGAAAGTGCAGGATGTTGATCCGCAGGAAACCCGCGAATGGACTGAAGCCCTGGCTTCGGTGCTGGATGCAGAAGGCATCGAACGCGCCCATTACCTTATCGAACAACTGATTGACGAGGCCCGCCGTTCCGGCGCCTATCTGCCGTACAGCCCGAACACGGCCTACGTCAACACCATCGGCGTCAATCAGGAGCCGCAATATCCCGGCGACCGCGCCATCGAGAAACGCATCGAGGCGTATCTGCGCTGGAATGCGATGGCCATGGTTGTGCATGCCAACAAGGAAAATTCCGGTATCGGCGGGCACATCGCGACTTATGCGTCGGCCGGCACGCTGTATGAAGTCGGCTTCAACCATTTCTGGCGCGCGCCGAGCAAGGACAGTGGCGGCGATCTGGTTTACGCCCAGGGTCATTCCTCACCCGGTATCTATGCGCGTTCCTTCCTCGAAGGTCGCTTCACCGAACAGCAGTTGTTGAATTTCCGTCGCGAAGTCGAACGCGACGGCTTGTCTTCATACCCGCATCCGTGGCTGATGCACGATTACTGGCAATTTCCGACCGTCTCGATGGGACTCGGTCCGCTGCAGGCGATCTATCAGGCGCGCTTCATGCGTTACATGGAGCATCGTGGCTTCATTCCGGAGAGCGACCGCAAGGTGTGGGCGTTCCTCGGCGACGGCGAGATGGACGAACCGGAATCGCTGGGTGCGATCTCGCTGGCCTCGCGCGAACACCTCGACAACCTGGTGTTCGTGGTCAACTGTAACCTGCAACGTCTCGACGGCCCGGTGCGCGGCAACGGCAAGATCATCCAGGAGCTGGAAGCCGTCTTTCGAGGGGCCGGTTGGAACGTCATCAAGCTCATCTGGGGACGGGAGTACGACCCGCTCCTGGCGGCTGACACCAGCGGTCTCC
>JBOIBL010000145.1:0-10659 GCA_050739495.1 Gammaproteobacteria bacterium
CCGATCACCAGCAGCGTGCCAAGCACGAACAGTGCGGGAATCACTGGGTAACCGAGCACCTTGTACGGACGCGGCAGATCGGCACGCTTGCGGCGCAGCACAAACAGGCCGATGACCGCCAGCGCCAGGAACGGCCAGATACCCAGTACATACGCCGAGGCCAGTTGCAGAAAATTCTGCAACAGCACGTAGATCACCGCGAGGATGCCGGTGAATGCGATCGCGACGTAAGGGGTTTCAAAACGGGTGTGGATTTTCCCGACCGAACGGAAGAACAAACCGTCTTCCGCCATCGCGTAGAACACGCGTGGATCGGACAGGATACTGCCGTTAAGCGAACCAAACGTGGAGACCATCACCAGTGCAGCGATCACTGCCGCGCCGCCGTGACCGCGTACTGCGGTGACCGCATCGGCCGCGACCGATTTCGACGCAGCCAGTGCGCCGAACGGGAGCGTCATCAGGAACGCAGCGTTGATCACCAGATAGATGACCAGCACTGCCAGCGTGCCGCCGATAAGCGCGCGCGGCAGACTGCGTTGCGGATCTTTCATCTCGCCCGACAGGATGGTCAGGTTTTCCCAGCCGTCATAAGCCCACAGTACGGCAACCAGAGCGATGCCGACACCTTTCCAGTTGGTTGTCCCGGCCATGGCGCTGTGCAGGGTAGCGGCCGGAGCCGGAGCGAACGCAAACAACACCACCGCCAGTACGATCAGCGCCAGCACTTTCGCGCCGGTCGAGATGTTCTGTACCACCGCACCCATCCGCACCGAACGGTAATGAGCAGCACTGATGAGCGCGATCAGAGCCGCGGCAACCAGATGCGTGGCGGTCGGGCCGAGTTGAACCACACTGCCCAGATATTCCGAGAATACGAGAGCCTGTGCTGCCCAGGAAAACGGGGTGGTGAGCAACCACATCCAGCCGAACAGGAAGGCGACCGGACGGCCGTAGGCCTCGCGCAGATAGACGTAGGGTCCGCCAGCGTGCGGATACATGGCGGCCAGTTCCGCGATCGAGAGTGCGCCAAACAGGGCCACAATGCCGCCCGCGATCCACACCAGCGCCACCCCGGTGAGATTGCCGGTTTCAGCTGCGATCGGTGAGGGCACGCGGAAGATGCCGCTGCCGATGATAACTCCCACCACGACCGCAGCACCGGTCCAGGTGCCGAGTTTGCGGGGCAGTTGCCTGGCAGGCACACGACTTGAATCAGGTTGCATGTAGTTACCAGCGAGTTATCAGGACGCCAGTATCCTACACTGGATGCAGTGCCACCAGCTCGTGAGCATCATGATGCAGGCGGAGAGATACAAAGAGGCGAATCGAATGGCCGCGGCAATCACTCTGAATTCATTTGATATTTGCCAACGGCTGCTCGGCTTCTTCATCGAACACGATATGTGCCACGCTATCCATGGTCTCGATATTGCCGATCAGTTTCGCGGGCAATCCGGGTAATGCGGAAAGCAGCGCCATGATGAGTGTGGCGCAATAAGGGATCGACTGGATCAGCAGCACTACGATCCAGATCGACAGGTCACGCGAGGCGGTGCCGACGACCGTGTATACGCTCCAGGCAGAAAACCATAACGCCAGCATGATGAAACCTTCTTCGCGGCTTTCCATCAATGCGTGCAGTAAAGCATGGTTACTGGTCTGTTTCGGCGTTCGGAAAAAGGGCTTGTTGCGGGTCAGGAAACCACTGACCACCGCGATGCCGATAGTGTGGGTCAGCGCGAGCCCTGCAAGTGCAGCAGCTAGGGTCTGGCGCAGATTGGCGCCGACCCGGGTCCGATACAGATGTACCAGTTTGGCGATCTTGAATGTGAACAGGGTCAGCGGCAGCGCCGAGAATATCATCAGCGGCGGATCGATCAGGTGCGGATAGTTGATCATGGCCAGTGACCATGCCATCGCCGCGAGATTGAACAACAGATTCAGGCCGTCCGCGAGCCACGGCAACCAACCGGCGATGAAATGGTAACGTTGTCCGGGCGTGAGCGGGCTGTTGAATCCGAACAGGCGACCGGCGTGATGTTTCAGGATCTGGATCGCGCCATAAGCCCAGCGGAAGCGCTGCTTCTTGTAGTCGAGGAACGTATCCGGCATCAGGCCACGCCCGTAACTTCTGGGTATGTAGGCCGCCTCCAGTCCGTGCTCGAATACCCGCAAGCCGAGTTCGGCATCTTCGGTGATGGACCATTCCGCCCAGCCGCCCACCTGTTCCAGGAGCGGACGCCGGATCATGGTCATGGTGCCGTGCTGGATGATGGCGTTGCGTTCATTGCGCGTGATCATGCCGATATAGAAGAAACCGCGGTATTCGGCATAACACATCGCCTTGAACGCGCTGGCATCGCCATCGCGATAGTCCTGGGGTGCCTGCACGATCGCGATACGTGATTCGATGAACGAGGGCGCGAGATCGCGCAGCCAACGACGTTCCACTTCATAGTCACTGTCGATGACCGCGATCACTTCTGCAGTCGCGCTGGTCTGGCGTAGCGCGTAGTTGAGTGCGCCGGCCTTGAAACCCCGGAGTGGAGCGACGTGGAAAAACCGGAAACGCTCGCCTAGGCGTTTACAGTGTGCCTCGACCGGACGCCAGGTTGCTTCATCCGGCGTGTTGTTATCGATCACCAGCACTTCATAGTTTGGGTAATCCAGAGCCGCTAACGCATTCAGGGTGCGGATCAGCATGTCAGACGGTTCGTTGTAGGCCGGGACATGGATGGAGACGAACGGCAGTGTGGTGTCTGCCATCCTGATGGGTTCGAACTGGCGACGGCGTACCGTGATCCAGTGTGCCTCGGCCCATTCATGCGCTTCGGTCAGCAATACGATGATCACGCCGGCCATGCCGATGAACAGGAATATTCCAACGATGATATTGGTGAAGGTCAGGTATTGCTGCGAGTAGTCATAGATCACCCAGACCATTATGGTGGTCACGGCGTAGACGATCACGGCAAGGAAGCTGCGCCCCCGTTTCTTCAGCGTATGGCTGTCCCAGTAGAGCAGGGTCAACAGCAATGCGGCGATGATGACGGAGATGGTCGCGAGCAGACGCCAGGCCGGGATGCGCACGATGGGCGTGGTGAATGCGAACTTCGGCTGCCGGTCCACATTCCACACGCCCCAGTAGGCGCCTACGGCGCCTTCGGTCTGGTCTTTCCAGGGTTGGTCGAAGGCCTCCATCACGTAATAGGTCCAGTGCTGCTGATCGGCGTAAGCGAGGAAGCGTCGCAGGAACATCGCTTCGTTCGACACCGACGCGACTGCCTGGCCACGCATGCGGCCGTCACTCGGCCAGCCCACTTCAGCGATCACGATAGGTTTGCCCGGGTAGGCTTTCTGCAAGTCGCGCATGCGTTGGGCGATGTAATCCACCGCTACGTCGACATTCACGCCTTCCCAGAACGGCAACATGTGCACCGCCAGAAAATCGACGTGTTTGACCAGTTCGGGATGCTGAATCCAGGTGTACCACGGCTCGGCAGTGGATACCGGTTGATGGATTTCCTTGCGCACCTGGTCGAGGTAGGCACCGAGCTCGTACACGGGCACTTGATTGTGAAGGATGGTCTCGTTGCCGACGATGACGCGTACCACATTGGTGTTGTGCCAGGCGATGTGGATCGCGCGTTTGATCTGCTCCGCGTTGCTGGCCCGATCCTGATCTATCCAGACGCCGAGTGCGACATTGATGTTGTGCTGCTCGGCCAGCACCGGGATGTCGCCGAGCGTACCCTCCACCGAATAGGTGCGTACCGCATTGGTCTTGCCCGACAACAGATCGAGATCGCTGTCGATTTCGGCAGCAGTCGGTAACTGATCCTTGATGGCGTCTTCGTTGGCACGATAAGGGGAGAAGGCGAAGCCCTGGATGCGTGCCGGCCAGGGGGGTTCATGATCCGGCTGGTTGAAATATGCCCAGACACCGATGGTCAATGCGGCAGCGGCGATGGCGATGATCAGACTGGATTTGCTCATCGTTCAATGTGGGTGCAGCGCCAGCAGTGTGGCGGTGGACGGTCGTACGCCACGCCAGATGAAGAATGATTCTGCTGCCTGTTCCACCAGCATGCCCCAGCCATCCAGTATCAGCACCGCACCTTCCCGTTCAGCCCAGTGCATGAACAGGGAGGGGCGTTCGGCATAAGCCAGGTCATAACACACTGCGCCGGGTTCGAGCAGATCGTCCGGCAACGGCGGCAATTCGCCCTTGAGACTTGCCGAAGTAGCATTGATGACGATGTCGAAGCTCAGTCCGGACAATTCATCGAGACCGCTGCCGCTGACCCGCGCCTCGCTGCTGAAACTGCCGGCCAGATGCCGGGCCCGCTTGGGTGTCCGGTTCGCGACCCGGATCGAAGCCGGCGCCTCATCCAGCAGTGCCGGCAGGATCCCGCGAGCTGCACCGCCGGCACCGAGTATCAGGATGCGACTGCCCTGGATCGTTATCTGTTGATTGCGGCGCAGGTCCGCGACCAACCCGGCACCATCGGTGTTGTCACCGACCAGCGTGTTGTCATCCTTTATATACAAGGTATTTACACACCGTGCCCGTTCTGCACGCGGTGTGTGCAGATGACACAGTGCATAGGCTTCCTCCTTGAACGGGTGTGTGACATTCAGTCCGCGTCCGCCACTGTGGAGGAATTCACGCAGCGCGCCGGCAAAATGCTCGGGCGCTGCATCGATGCGCTCGTAATGCACTGGTTGTCCGGTGAGGCGCGCAAACTCGGCGTGGATCTGCGGTGAACGGCTGTGCGCCACCGGGTGGCCGATGACTGCATAACGATCGGGGGTTTTGTTCAAAGTTCCCCCTCAACGGATCAAGCTGGTGATAGCGTGCGGGAGATACCCCGGCCGATGATGATCGTGTCCGTTAAGCATGACTTTGCTCAACCGCCGTCACGGCATGCACTATCGTGGTGCAATCGGGTTTGCGGCTCATCCGGACTCCTTCAACCAGATCGCGGCGCGCTTGGCGAAATAGGTGAGTATGGCATCGGCACCGGCGCGTTTCATGGCGGTGAGGGATTCCAGCACTGTAGTGCGTTCATCGAGCCAGCCGTTCTGCGCTGCTGCCATCAGCATCGCGTATTCGCCGCTGACCTGATACACGAATGTCGGCGCACCGAATGTGTGTTTGACTCGCTGCACGATGTCTAGATACGGCAAGCCCGGTTTGACCATCACCATGTCGGCACCCTCGGCCAGATCCAGCGCCACTTCACGCAACGCCTCGTCGCTGTTGGCGGGATCCATCTGGTAACTGTATTTGTCGCTTTTGCCGAGACTGGCCGCGGAGCCGACCGCGTCGCGGAACGGTCCGTAGAATCCGGAAGCGTATTTCGCCGCATAGGCGAGAATGCGGGTATTGACGAAGCCGCGCTGTTCCAGCGCGGTACGGATCGCGCCCACCCGACCGTCCATCATGTCGGAAGGTGCCACCACATCGGCGCCGGCTTCGGCATGCGAGAGTGCCTGACGTACCAGCACGTCCACCGTGATGTCGTTCTGCACGTAACCGGATTCATCGATGATGCCGTCCTGGCCGTGGGTGGTGAACGGGTCCAGTGCCACATCGGTGATCACACCGAGTTCCGGAAACGCCTGTTTGAGGGCCCGCACCGCACGTTGTGCCAGGCCTTCCGGGTTGTGGGCCTCGGCGGCATCCAGGGATTTCTTCGCCGTCGGCGTGACCGGGAACAGGGCGAGTGCGGGGATGCCCAACTGCATCAGTTCGGCGGCGTCCTTGAGCAATTCGTCGATGCTGAGCCGTTCGATCCCGGGCATCGAGGCGACTGCTTCACGCTGCGCTTCGCCTTCGCGGACGAACACCGGGTAGATCAGGTCGTCAGTGCTGAGCCGGGTCTCCCGCATCAAGCGTCGCGAGAAGGGATCGCGGCGCATGCGGCGCAACCGGGTTGAGGGGAACCCCCCGGGGAAACGGGACTGACTGGTCACGCAGGACTCCTGACGACAGATGGATCCATTGAAACGGGCAAGGTAGGGTAAAACAAAGCTGCTGATTCAGCCAGTTAGCTGTAGGCAGCTCGGTGGTGCGCCCGGGTATACTGCGACACTGCTGCGGCTTGGGTGGCACATCGCTCTGGTCTGGAATACGTAATAAAACCCTGCTTTATCGGGTCTCATCCGCATGGCTGTCCGTCAACACCGCTTCGATGCCTTGGCCCGCGCGCTGGTACCCGGCCTGTTCCGTTATGCCTGGTGGCTGTGCCGGGACCGGGCCCTGGCCGAGGATCTGGTGCAGGAGACCCTGTTGCGGGCCTGGCGCTCGCTGGATTCACTGCGCAACGAAGCCGCCGCCCGGCAGTGGCTGATCACGATCCTGCGCAACGAGTTCATGCGTGAACTTTCGCGACGCAAGCAGACAGTCGACATCGAGGAGCTGCCGCTGGTGGATCACAACGCCCGGGTGGGTGGCGACGATACCGACGTGGAAGACGTGCGCCGTGCCATCGGCAAGCTCACACCGGAATACCGTGAACCGATCATCCTGCAGGTCCTGATGGGTTGCAGTACCGAAGAGATCGCCGAGTTGCTGGAATTGACCCAGGGCGCGGTTTTGACCCGGCTGTTCCGGGCCCGCAATCAGTTACGTGAATTATTGGGAGGAAGGGAGACGACGTTGGGAGAGGGTTTAGCATGAATACCACCAGCCATTGTCTCGAGGTGCGCCGCGTACTCGGCGCCGAACCCCAGCGCCGCGAGAGCGCGATCCTCGCGCACTGCAAGACCTGCGCAGCCTGTGCGGCCTTCATGAAAGAGATGCTGGCGCTGGATTTGCGGCTCGACCGGGCCATGGCGATTCCGGTGCCGGAAGGACTCGAAGCCCGCATCGTGCTGGATGCGTCCCTGAAACACGGACGCCGCCCACGTCCCGTCACCTGGCTGGCATTGGCCGCCAGTGTGGTGTTGGCGGTGGGTATCACGGCAGTCGTCTGGCGGAACGCATCGCATACCGAGATGCCGCTGACCGCAGCGCTGGTCCAGCACGTCATGAATCCGGACGAAGCCGAAGCTATCGTCCCCAGCCGGCCGTTAATCACCCAGGTAAGTCTGGTGCGGGGCGTGCTCGACAAGGTCGGTGCGCAGGTCCGCGGCGGACTGGGTGACGTGACCTATGCGCGGGTCTGTCTGTTCCGGGGCCGGTTGGTGGCGCATATCGTCGTGCGCGGCAAGGACGGGCCAGTCACGATCCTGCTGTTACCGCACATCCACGTCAACAAACCGCAACATTTTAACGAGGAAGGCTTCCGGGGCATGCTTGAGCCCGTCGGCAGCGGGAGTATCGCTATCCTCAGCAACAACAATTCGCCGATGCAGCCGATAGCTGAAGAACTGCTCAGCAAGGTGCAGTGGCGCATCTGAATAGTTTCACTATGGCATTTGATCAAGACGGCCACCGCAAGGTGGCCGTCGCGTTTATAATCAGCCACCCTCATTGCAGATTTTTTTGCCATGAAACTGATCGACCAGACTTTGATCGCGCAGTTGCACGATAAGGCCGTTGCCGCACCGCGCCTGCGTACCCATCACAACCTGCATGCTTCGCATGAAGAAACCATCCAGCGCATGTGCATGGCGATGGAACCGGGAACTTATATCCGTCCGCACCGGCATCCCGACAAATGGGAGCTGCTATTGATCGTCAGCGGCGAGATGCTGGTGCTGACACACGACGACGCGGGCAAGGTGCTGAGCCGCACGCTGCTGTCAGCCGATGGTCCGGTCTATGGCATGGAGAACGCCGCGGGAACCTGGCATGCGGTGGCGACGCTGGCGCCTGCCACGGTGGTGCTGGAAGTGAAACATGGACCTTACCTGCCGACCGCAGAACAGGATTTTGCATCCTGGGCACCACCGGAAGGCCACGCACGGGCCGGCGAATTCGAAAATTGGTATCGAATGGCGCAACCAGGCGATACGCCGCCGTCGTTTCGGGAATGACAGCAAACACCAACTCGTTGAAACGTTGTGCGTGGGCACCGCTCACGGACCCGCTGTATCTCGCCTATCACGACCGCGAATGGGGTGTGCCCGTGCATGACGAACGGCGCTGGTTTGAGTTCCTGATTCTGGAAGGTGCGCAGGCGGGTTTGTCGTGGTCGACCATCCTGCACAAGCGAGAAAATTATCGTAAGGCATTCGTCGGCTTCGATCCGAAGAAAGTCGCGCGCTTCACGGCGCGCGATGTTGCCCGTCTGCTCAAGGACGAAGGCATCGTACGCAATCGACTCAAGATCAACTCGGCGATCGGTAATGCCCGTGCGTTTCTTGCGGTGCAAAAAGAATTTGGCAGTTTCGATGCCTATATCTGGCGTTTCGTCGGGGGCAAACCGCTGCTTAATCGTTGGCGGGGCAAAGGGCAGGTACCGGCAAGCACGCCGATCTCGGATGCGATGAGCAAAGACCTGAAAAAACGCGGTTTCAAGTTCGTGGGCAGCACCATCTGCTATGCCTTTATGCAGGCGACCGGTCTGGTGGACGATCACATCGTGACTTGTCATCGGCATGGGGCGGGCGCCCGTACCAGACGCGCCAAGGCATGCCGGTGACTCCGGTCTTCACGGTCCTGCTGGTGCTGTGCGGCGGGTTGGCCGGCGGATTCATCGGTTCACTCACCGGACTCGGCGGCGGCATGGTAATCGTGCCATTGCTGACGCTGGTGTTTCACATGCCGGTCCCGGAAGCGGTCGGCGTCAGTCTGTTCGGTGTGATGGCGACTTCGACTGGTGCCGCTACGCGTTTCGTGGGCACCGGCCTGAGTAACATGCGGGTCGGCCTGTTCCTGCAGATGGCCGCGTCGTCCGGAGCGCTGGCTGGCGCGATGATCGCACATCACCTGTCGTCCCGTTTCCTGTTCGTGTTGTTTGGCATCGTGTTGTCGTATTCGGCAATCATGTCTTTTGTTCCGAAACATGCCGACCTGGCAGGAGTAGAGCAGGATTCTCCCCTGGCAATCCGTTTGCGGCTGGGAAGCCGTTATCTGCAGGATGGTGTTTGGACCGACTATCACGTGACCTCCGTGATACCGGGATTCCTGGTAATGCTGGGAGCGGGCTTGCTGTCAGCGTTACTTGGTATCGGTTCCGGCGCGTTCAAGGTACTGGCGATGGATCGCCTGATGCGTTTGCCGTTCCGGGTCTCGACCGCGACCTCCAACTTCATGATCGGCGTGACAGCGGCTACCAGCGCCGGTTATTACCTCTCGCACGGTGATGTCTCGCCGGTGTTGGCGGGTGCCGTAATACTCGGAGTGTTGGCAGGCGCATATATCGGGGGACATCTGGTCAAGTCATTGCCGGTGAAATTGTTACGGAGACTGTTCGGCAGTGTACTGTTGCTGGTCGCCTTGCAGATGCTGATCAAGGGAGCGTTCAATCTGTGAATCACATCGTACGCGAACGCCGTTTGATCAATGTATGGATCGTACGCGCCAGCGTCACGCTGTGCGTTATATTCATCGTGCTTGGACTGGCACTGTTCTTTGCGCACGGCAGCCGCATACCGGCGATGCCGTCGGGATCCGTCCCGCATATCCTGCACGATATCCTGTTAAGCGGGTCACATTGGCAGGCCAGCGCATTTCTCGATGCCGGGCTGTTGGTAATACTGCTCACGCCGATGGTACGGCTGCTGGCCGGCATCTATGTCAGTCTGCGGATGCGCGACTGGCTGTATGCCTCGATCGGCCTGATCGTGGTCGCGTTGGTGATAATCGGTTTGGTGGCGGGTCAGGCGGGGGTGTGAACGGCCTGACAGCAGGCTGCGATAGCGGGTCGTTAGCGGGCAAATATCTGCGAGAAATCGCGAAATGACTTGAATTCGAGCGCGTTGCCGCTGGGATCCTTGAAGAACATCGTGGCTTGTTCACCGACCTGACCTTTGAAACGGATGCCCGGTTCGATGATGAATCGGGTATTCGCAGCTTTGAGCTTGTCAGCCAGTGCTTGCCACTGTTCCCATTGCAGAATCACTCCGAAGTGTCGCACCGGCACCGTTTCGCCATCCACCAGGTTGGTGGCGGTATCCGGTTCCGATGGCGCGAGATGCGCAACCAGCTGATGACCGAAAAAATTGAAATCGATCCAATGTTCCGATTCGCGACCGGTGTCGCATCCCAGCAAACCGGCATAGAAAGAACGTGCAGCTTCCAGGTCATGTACCGGGAAAGCCAGATGGAAGTGCGGTAGAGATTGATCCACGTGGCATTACCGGAAGTGACTGGATGGTATTCTATCATTACGAGCGCGACCGCCAGGGGTGAGCTGCGATAGCAGCGAACGGGGATGCATGGATGCAGCCCCTGGACTTTCGAGCAGAGCAGGAAGCGCAGCTTGAAAGGCGGAAGTGCAGATTTTGCAGGAGCAAAAATCTGCCAGCGAAGCAATCCCTGGATTGCTTCGTCGCACCGCTCCTCGCAATGACGCTGCCCTACACAATGGCTAACCGTTGTTATGCCCACTCGCGCGGTTTCAGGAATTTATCGTACAGTTCCGCTTCTCTGGTGTCTGGTTCCGGCTGCCAGTCATATTCCCAACGTACTTCCGGCGGCAGCGACATCAGGATGGATTCGGTCCGGCCGCCGGATTGCAATCCGAACAGCGTGCCGCGGTC
>JBOIBL010000146.1:0-5308 GCA_050739495.1 Gammaproteobacteria bacterium
CTCCTTCTCCTCCGTCATTCCTGCGGAAAAAGGAATCCAGTTCTTGATTGAGCGGCCTTCGGCCGCATACATTGATGCCGGTTCCCGCACCGGCGGGCGTGATACTTTCCTTGTGCGAACAAGGAAAGGACCTCGACGGCGGGCGATGTACATGGATGTACAAGTGTCGCGGGAGGCAGGATGCCGGGAGCGACTGTGCGAATCCCCGCGCCAATTCACGCGGCGAAGCCGCTCATTTAAATGCAACAGTAATTGGGCTCCCTCACCCTAACCTCTCCTCCCGGAAACTGCTCCTGCATTTCCGGGACTTCCGCCTTTCAAGCTGCGCTTCGTGCTTCGCTTGAAAGTCCAAGGCGTACATCCATGTACGCCCGTTCGTTGCTTTCGCAACTCACCCCTGGCGGTCGCGCACGGAATGACGAAGAGAAGGGAAGCGTTTAATACGGCAAACTCAACCTCGCATACACCTGATCTTCCCCACCCACGCTCATCCCATGCGCGACGCCAACCGCCAGATTGAAATTGATGATATAAGCCAGATTCAAATCCGCATCCACTTCGGCGCCGACACTATTGTAATAACGACTCGGCGCACCACCCTGATCCCACGCCCCACCTCGCTCCACAAACACCTGTGCCGATAACTGATGCAACCCAAACGGCACCGTGGTGAAACTGTGCTCGGGATGCGAGATCGGAAACGCCCAGGCAGCGCCCTCGATCCGCATCCGATGCCCGCTGAACTTTCCACTCGGATAACCCCGCAGCGCAAACCCGCGCTGTCCGAACACAAAGTCCTGCAACAAGGTACCGACACCTGAATCGCTGGTGCCGCCGAGCGAATACGCCTGTGCATCGGGCGTGGTGTAGCCTTCCGTGTAACGCAACATCAACGTTGATTCATCGCCGGTACGCAGATACTCATTCCAGTTTAGCCGGTAAGCGTTACCCGGATAATCACCGGGGAATCCCCTCCCAGTCTCGGCAATCAACTGCACCGTGCGTCCATCATTAAGACTCACCGAAACCGGCCATCGATGCGCGCTGGCCCAGAGCAATCGCAAACCTGCCACAGTTTCGTCATAACCTGGCTGCAACGTCGGTGGCGGGATCAATACCTGATTGTCATATACGTCGGTATCCTGTTCCCTGTGCAGACCCAGGGTGGCAACGAAAGCATGCTCAAGCCGGTACAGCAACGGATAGGAGAAAGTGAATTCAGCCTTGTCATTGCGGCGGATGCGCTGCAGGGATTTGTTGTCGGAAGTGTTGTAGAAATCGAAGCCGCGACCCAGTGCAAACTGGAAACGGTCCGAGTAATCGTAGACCAGCGTGCCGCCGGTGAGGTTGTGCTGGAACTCGTGATAGATGTCAGCAGCATAGTTGTGGATGCCAAGGCTATCCTGCCCCGAAGTCGTTACACCGGCAAGGAACTGGTCCGGCCCCGCCGCCAGTTCTGGAAACCAGTAACGCGGCCTCAAGGTTGACCAGGGCGAATAATCCTGTAACGCGCTGGTCTCGACCGGTGTGACCGGCGCCCTGACAGTGCGATTCGTCATATCTTCAGCAGCGGACGGCTCGGCGAGTGCATCGGCCGCAGGCAGCCGATGCAGATCGTAACCGGCAGCGCTGTAACCGATGTAGAAGAGATCGCCATCCGCTGCCTGCACCGGCGAGAACGCGCCGGTCCGCACACGCGTCAGAGTTACCAGACCGCTGCCGCTCAGATCGATACGCCGCAAGTTGAACACGCCTCCCGCTGCGGAGGTGAACAGCACCGCCTTGCCATCAGGTGTGAAACGCGGTTCGCTGGCATCCTTTTGCAATACAAGTACGTGCCAGCTGCGGGTTTTCAGATCAAACAGCTCGATGCCCCAACCGCGTCCATGCCGCCATAACGATGCAGCCACGGATTTGTCATCCGGTGACCAATCTAGCGCACCGAGAATCGTATCGTCATCGGCCTGCCACAAGGTGTTTAGTAACTTGCCGTTTGCATCCAGCAACACCAGGCTGCTTTGTGCACCGTCGAGTTGACTGGCCGCAATCTGTGTGCCGTCCGGTGACCACGCCGCATTGTGATAGCGCGCGCAATGCGTGAGACGCGTGACATCGCCATCGGCGGGATCGATGCGATACAGATCGAAGTAATAATCGTAGTCGTCGCAGATCTCGGGGCGTGCCAGCAACAGGCCGGCATGTGCGTTCCAGCCCAGCCGCCCCGGCGTACCGAAGATATCGGCCACATGGGTGATGACGCCGCTCTTCCATCGCATCACCGCCGGTGCGCGATAGGCATCGTCGCGGATGAAGAACACGCTGCCATCGTCGGCCGCGACTGGCGAGCGGGTCTGGTAACCGGACTGTGTGAGCCGTTCGCCCTGCACCAGCACCTCACCCGGTTTGACACCCGGCGTAGCCTGATACTTCGCGTGCAGATAGTCACCGAACTGGCTCCACACGTCGCGGATGTTTGAGCCCAGCACATGATCCACATTCATGTTGACCAGGAATGGAAACACCTGGTGACTGTAGTTCTGCACCAGATCGAAGATTGCGTGTTCGCCGTATTTCTGCGCGACGAACTGGTAGAAGTTCACACCATATAAATAGGGGATGGTACCGGCGGGCCACTTCGTCACACCTGACATCGCCACCTGATCGTACGGGCGCACCCCGTGATCCACCTCGGCGCGCATCAGCATCGCGAACTGCGCACCCTGCCCGCGGCCAACACCGAGACTGCTGTCGGTTTCGTCGTACACCGCCAGCCCTTCCAGGAACATGCTCGGCTGGAAATTGCCGGGAAACCAGAGCGGGAAACGGCCGAAGATGTACCGCAACACCCTCGGTGCGCCGGAAGCCTTGTCCAGTTGCAGCACATGGGTATATTCGTGCGTGATGAGCAGCGTCAGCCAGTCATCGAAATCTTCCAGCGTGTAATCGGGACGATCCGGTGGCGAGATGAACAATTCGATGTGGTTGTAAGGCAGTGCGGTGGTCGCGCCATTCGGCAGGTCCATGTAGTCGGACAGCACCAGCTCCACCTTGCCGGCCGGGTCCCAATCGAAACGCGGATCGAGTTTCGCACGCACCGATTCCGCGACCGCCAGTGCATGGCGTGCCAGCGTTTCCTTGCCTTCCGGAAACGTGATACGGAAATGCGGGCTTTCCAGCGTCTGCCAATGCAGCCAGGGATCTATGCCCACCGCCCGGCCGGCCAATGGGTACACACAGAAGATCAAAAGCAGGCCGGCGGCAAACAGCCCATGCCACCGATTGATCACACAGCGTCCCTTCCCCATCGTCATCACCCCCGGCATGGCAAGTAATTGCCGAAACTGCCGGGGATGTTAGGCAGGTTAGCCGATGAAGGTCAATGTCTCACGCCGGGTTGTACCGGCTGCGCATCGGAGGAAAAAAGTGCCTGCACGTCCACCGGATCGAAATCATACGCACGCGCACAGAATTCACATTCCACATGCACACTGCCCTGTTCGCGGACGATGCCTTGCACTTCGTCCTCACCCAGGCTTCGCAGCGTGGACTCGATCCGTTCCCGCGAACACTGACAGCGGAACGACACCGGTGCCGAATCGAACAAACGCACATCGTCCTCGTTATACAGACGATGCAACAACTGTTCTGCGGATAACTCGCTCAACTCCCGTTCCGTGACGGTCTCGGCCAGCACCGTGACATGTTGCCAGGCATCCGGCTCGCGTTCGCGGTCCGGCATCACCTGCAACAGCAGTCCCGCGGCACTGGTCTCACCGGCGGACAGCCACAACCGGGTCGGCAATTGCTCGGAGCGCACGAAATAGTTTTCCAGCGACGAGGCCAGCGTGTCGCCTTCCAGCGGCACGATGCTCTGATAACGTTCGCCCTTGCCGGTCTCGATCGTGAGCACCAGTTTACCGTCACCGATCAGTGCCGCGAGACTCGTATCGGACAGTTCACCATGCCAGCGCGCCAACCCGCGCAGATTCAACTGGCTGGTGCATTGCACCACCAGCAGGTGCACGCAACCATTGCCCTGGACCTGCAGCGTGATGCTGCCTTCGTACTTGAGCGTTGCGGACAGCAGCGCGGTCGCCGCCATCGCCTGACCGAGCAGAGCACGTACCGGTGCCGGATAATCCTGACGCTCCAGCACAGCACGCCAGCTGGCATCCAGGTGCACATGACGGCCCTGCACCGGCAGGTTCTCGAAGATGAAGCGCCGCAATGAATCGTGTTCCGGCATGGGAGTCCGTGAAGCTTGAGATAAGGATAGGTTTAGCATGCGACTCTAAATGGAGCCGCAGCCGTGGGATTTCAAGTCTCGATACCGCCTGCTGGCGACCCGACTACCTTTAACCGGCCAGCTTCTTTTTCAGCAGATCGTTGAGCTGCTGCGGATTGGCCTTGCCCTGCGTCGCCTTCATCGCCTGACCCACAAAGAACCCGAACAGCTTGTCCTTGCCGCCGCGGTAATCCGCCAGTTGCTGCGGGTTGTCTGCGATCACCTTGTCGATGATCTGCTCCAGCGCCGAACTGTCGGTGATCTGCTTGAGGCCTTTGCGTTCGATCACGGTATCGGCATCGCCCTCGCCCGCCCACATCGCCTCGAACACTTCTTTCGCGATCTTGCCAGAGATGGTGTTATCCAGGATGCGTTTCAGCAAACCCGCCAGCAAGGTGACCGTAACCGGACTCTGCGCCAGTTCCCGGTTGTCCTTGTTGAGCGCTGCCGACAGTTCACCCATGACCCAGTTGGCCACCAGCTTGGGATCGCTGCCGACTGCCTTGACCACCGCCTCGTAATAGTTGGCGAGTTCACGGCTGGCAGTGAGCACGCTGGCATCATAAGTCGAGAGTCCGAATTCGGCGACGAAGCGTTGCCGCTTCTGATCCGGCAGTTCCGGCAAGGTCTTTTTCACTTCACCAATTAAATCGGCGGCGATCTCCAGCGGCAGCAGATCGGGATCCGGGAAGTAACGATAATCGTTGGCTTCCTCCTTGCTGCGCATGGACCGGGTCTCGTTCTTCTTGGAATCGTAGAGCCGCGTTTCCTGCACCACCTTGCCACCACCTTCAAGCAGATCGATCTGGCGTTCGACTTCGTAATTGATGGCTTTCTCGACGAAATGGAAGGAATTGATATTTTTCAGTTCCGCGCGGGTGCCGAATTTCACCTCACCCTTGCGACGGATCGAGACGTTGGCGTCGCAGCGGAACGAGCCTTCCTGCATGTTGCCATCGCAGATTTCCAGGTAGCGCACGAGCGTATGGATCTTCTTCATGTACGCGATGGCCTCCCTGGCCG
>JBOIBL010000147.1:0-2338 GCA_050739495.1 Gammaproteobacteria bacterium
TTGCACTCGGTAACCGCACCAGATTTCTTGTGCGGCGCAGAATTCTTGTACCCCAGCCAGTTGCGGCTCAGGGACCACACCGAAAACCAGGCGCTGACGCCGGGCTCGTTACCAAGGGCAACCCATATACGGGCGCGTGAATCCGGATCTTTGTTGGTACTCATGATGGGCAATCCTCCGTTCGTGATAACCGTTGCAGTGGGTGCCACTAAAAATCAGAGCTTTTGGTTTCTGGGTAGGCGGAAATGACCGAGGAACTGGAGTGTATATGCCGATACATGAAGCTTCCGAGGTCGTTTCTAACACCGCCAGAAAACAAAAGATCAATTTTTAGGGGTGCCCACATATTTCGACGGGGACTATTCTGCTACCCTTCTGGTATAGCTTTAAGTACCAGTTTCATTTATTTTGTTAGACCAGATTCCAGCTTCGGAGCACGCCACATGCACGACCTGATTGTTGCGGTTCCCAAAGACGGACGTCCCGGTTACCTGCGCATCGCCGAAGGGATCCGGGCCGCGATCCAGGCTGAACGGGTCAAGCCGGGTGAACGCCTGCCCTCCAGCCGCGCCCTCGCCGATATGCTCGGCGTGCACCGGCATACCGTGATCGCGGCCATGGACGAACTGGTTGCGGAAGGCTGGCTGGAAGCCGGCGAGCGCCGCGCCCACCGGGTCGCCAACGAATTGCCGTCGCAGTTTTTCAGCCCCAAGACCCGCGGCAAATCGTCCTGTCTCAACCGCAAGCTCAAGTGGCAATTCGCCCGCCAGGTCAATGCGTCCGATTGCGGCCCGGATCACGCCAGGGCCAGCAGCTATAAATATGTATTTCAGGGCGGACAACCGGATCTGCGCTTGTTCCCGTACGACGAATTCCGCGCCTGCCTGGCGGAATCGCTGCGCAAGTCTCCGTCGATGCGCAGCGGTTATGGCAATCCGGCCGGCCACGCGCCTTTTGTCGAACGACTCAGTCAATATCTCAGCCACATGCGTGCGCTCACCGGCCGCGAGATCATCGTCACCCACGGTACCCAGGAAGGCGTGTTCCTGGCGGCGCAATTGTTGATCAAGCCCGGCGACAAGGTAGCCGTCGAAGCGCTGGGTTACGGCGCCGCCTGGGATGCGTTCCGCGCCGCCGGCGGCGAACTGGTGCCGATCAAGGTGGACGAGAACGGCATGGACCCGGATTCGCTGGAAGCGATGCTCGGGAAACATCGCATCCGCTTCATCTACCTCACGCCGCACCACCAGTATCCAACCACGGTGACGTTGACTGCGGCACGCCGCATGCGCATCTACGAACTTGCGAGTCAGCACCAGATCCCGATCTTCGAAGATGACTACGACCACGAATTCCATTACCGCTGCCAACCCATCGCACCATTGGCCAGCATCGATCCCTGTGAACTGGTGATCTATGCCTCGACCCTGTCCAAGATCATGTTCCCGTCCATGCGCATCGGCTTCCTGGCGGTACCGCAAGCCCTGTATCAACCGCTGATTAACCTGCGCGCCATCATCACGCGCCAGAACAGCGTGTTCCTGCAGGATGCGGTCGCAAGATGGATGGACAGCGGCGGCTTCGAGCGGCATCTGCGCCGCATGCGGCGCGCCTATCAGGAACGCCGTGACGCATTGGTCGGCGCATTGCAGGATGCGCAAGCGCGCGGCCTGCCGCTCGAGTGGGCCGTACCGGACGGCGGTATGGCGCTGTGGCTCAACTGCAACGTGGATTCCGACGCAGTTGCGCAGAAAGTAGCAGAGCAAGGTGTATATGTCGCACCCGAATCGCTGTACTACTGCGGAGCGCAGCGCGCCAACACTCATCTGCGCCTGGGGTTCGCCAACCAGACCCCTGACGAGATCCGCACCGGTATCGGTCTGTTGGCAAATGCCATCAACAACGTTCAAACCAATACTTTGAAAACACGGCGACAGAAATCAGCTACGCGATAAAGCATTAAAAATTCCGGCCGGTCATATGACCGGCCGGAATGCATCAGATCATAAAGTTGTTATTGAAATTTACAAACCAGCCAGACCCTGTGCTGCTTCAAGAAGGCGATGACCTTCATGAATCAGCTGTTCGGAATGACCGTGCTCGTCACGATGCTCATCCCGTTCGCCAGAGCCGTTGAGCACATCCTTCATCCGCTGGACCAGTGCGTCGCGCTGAGACGTGAGCTGCTGGATCTGCTGCTCGGTCGCGAGATAGGTCGCGTCGTCGGCCTTGATGCCGTTGGTCGAAGCGACGATCAGCGAATGAGCGAAGTCCCCGTAAGGCGCATTCAACTGCTTGTAGAGATCGCCGAGTTCCGTGAAGGACTCGCTGTCACGCC
>JBOIBL010000148.1:0-12186 GCA_050739495.1 Gammaproteobacteria bacterium
CACCAGCAGCGACGACTCCGGCACGGGATCTGGCGACGATAGTGGCGATAACGGCCTGGAACCGGACGTATTGCTGGACGCTGCTGCCCATATCGTCTGTGACATGCAGCGGCTTGGCATCGGCAGCCTGCCAAGCGATCAACCCGCAATATCAAAGCACTGATCAATGAATCAGCACCCAAGGCCAGGGACGGCTTTGGATTGCCTGGGCGATCTCAAGCAATATCCATACTGTTCAATTAGTTAGATCAGAATATTGCGGGTGAACCGTCTTCCCCCGCACCTTCCAGTCAAGCTTCCTGTCGTCTGATTCGCCCCCGCTCAACAAGAAAAATAGTTCTGCAGGGTCTTGCATGTCGTGTCTTCACTGTTATACTAAACTATAACAGTAAGGCGTTGGATCACTCTCCACTCCCCAGCGCCACACGGGAGCATGACCATGAACCGCAACCTCGTCTCTTTATCTCTCGCAAGTCTCGCCCTGGCCGGATTCCTGGGTCTGACCGGGTGCAGCGGCAAGGCCGCCGAGGCCCAACAGGCCGCTGCCAAGAAGGATGCAGCACCGGCGATCCCCGTCGAGGTCGCAGAAGTACAGCGAGGCGATATGGCGGCGACCTACAGCGGCACCAGCACCCTGGAGGCCGATCAGGAAGCGACCGTAGTCGCCAAGGTGGACGGAACCGTCTCGCATTTGTATGCAGAGGAAGGCGCGCGGGTCCAGGCCGGCCAGGCGCTGGCCAAACTCGACGATTCCAAGCTGCGCTTTGACTGCGAGCAGGCCCAGGCCAATTACGATAAAAAGCAGCAGGAATTCGAGCGCAGCCAGAAACTGTATGACCACCACCTCATCAGCCTGGATGCGTACGACAGTGTCAAATACGATCTGGCAGCATTGAAAGCCAGTTACGACATCGCGAAATTCAACCTCGACAATACCGTGATTCGTGCACCCATCGACGGCACCGTCGCCAAGCGACTGGTGAAGGTCGGCAACACGCTGACCGCCAATCAATCAGTATTCGTGATCAGCAACTTCGACCCCCTGCTCGCCGTGCTCTATGTACCGGAAAACGCGTTGCCCGAATTGCACCCGGGTCAGCCCGCGACACTCAGCGCTGATGCAGTGCCGGGTCAGCGTTTCAGCGGTCGCATCGCCCGCATCAGCCCGATAGTGGATCCGCAGACCGGCACGTTCAAAGTCACGGTCGAACTGCGGCACATGAAGGGTGAACTCGCGCCCGGGATGTTCAGCCGGGTCCTGATCACTTACGACGTCCACCGTCACACGCTTTTGATCCCGCGCACTGCGCTGGTCACCGAGGATGGCGAAACCGCGGTGTATGTGGTGAAAGCCGGCGATGCACACCGGATCCCCGTCAAGACCGGTTATTCCGATGGCACCAACATTGAAATCACGAGTGGCCTGAATCAGGGCGATGCAGTCGTCACACTCGGTCAGAACAGTCTGCGCGACGGCGCCAAAGTGGCTGTGGTCAACCAGAAACCGCCGGAAAGTGTCGCCAGTAACAAACCTAATCCGCAAGTCTGAGCAAAGGAATCAGGTCATGAAAAAGCATGCATCAACCCTGCTTGCCGCCACGATCCTGCTGGCAATCAGCACACCTGCAGTGATGGCATATGACTCGAGTTCACGTGTCCAGGTGAACGACGACCACGGCATCATCATCAATGGGGATCATGGCATCCAGATCGAACGTGGTGACATCGTCATCCATAGCGATAACGGCAGTGAAGCACGCATCACTTCCAGTGGTGCTCTCAGCATAGATGGAAAGAACGTGCCGGTAAACGATCAGCAGAAAGTGAAGCTGCTCCAATATGCCAACACGGTCAAGGACATCGAAACCCAGGGCATGAAACTCGGCATGGATGCTGCCGGCTTTGCGCTGAATGTCGTCGGTGACGTGTTCGCTGCCTTGCTGAGTGGCGAAGACGAAAACAGCATAGACAAGGAAGCCAATGCACGTGCCAGGAAATTCAAGCAGAGAGCTTTGCCCATCTGCAAGGATGTGCACTCATTGAAACTCATCCAGGATGAACTGACCGCCAGCATCCAGTCCTTCAGGCCATTCGCCATCATCGAGGCAAAGGATGCCGATGACTGCGAACGCGATATCAATTCGGACGACTGAACCCACCGGAGCACTGCCACGTGAATGCCCCCAAGATTCTCGGTGTCGTAAGACTCGCCACCTCCCGCCGCGTCACCATCGGAATGGTGACTCTTGCCGTACTGGTATTCGGCTTCGTCGCGCTCGCGCGCCTCAAGCTGAATCTGCTGCCGGAACTCTCCTACCCGACGCTCACGGTGCGGACCGAACTGCCGGGAGCTGCACCTGAGGAAATCGAGAACCTGGTGACCAAGCCGATCGAGGAGGCAGTCAGCGTCATCAAGAACGTACGCCAGGTACGTTCGGTCTCAAGACCCGGTGAATCGGACGTGACACTCGAATTCGCCTGGGGCACCAACATGGATTATGCGGGTGTGGATGTGCGCGAGAAGATCGACGCGCTGGAATTGCCCACCGAAGCCAAACGTCCGGTACTGTTGCGCTTTGATCCGTCCACCGAGCCCGTGATGCGCTACGGACTCATCGGCACGCCGGCGACACTCAAGGATATCAAGTCACCGGATGCCGACGAACGCAAACTGAAATTCCTCCGGACCTATGCCGATCAGGATCTGACCAAGGCACTGGAAGCTGTGGATGGCGTGGGCGCAGTCAAGGTCAGTGGTGGTCTGGAAGATGAAGTCGAAGTACTGGTGGATCAGGGCAAGCTCGCCGAACTGCACCTGTCCATCGCCGACATCGCCGCCAAACTCCAGGCCGAGAACGTCAACCTCTCGGGTGGTCTGCTGGAACAGGGTAACCAGAAACTGCTGGTACGTACCGTCAATGAATTCCGCAGTGTGAATGACATCGCAAATTCCGTGATCGCGACGCGTGACGGACAGGCCATCTACCTGAAAGATGTGGCGACCGTGCAACGTGGGTTCAAGGAGCGCAAGGCGATTACGCGCATCAATGGCAAGGAATCGGTGGAGCTTGATATCTACAAGGCCGGCGATGCCAATACCGTCTCGATGGCGCACTCCGTGGATCAGGCCATCACCCGGATCACTCCGCATTTGCCGGCCGGTCTCAAGCTGGTAAAGACCTACGATCAGTCGGTATTCATCTCATCGGCGATCGGCGATGTCATCAATGCCGCGATCATCGGTGGCTTGCTGGCTGCGCTGGTGATCTTCTTCTTCCTGCGCAACCTGTGGGCCACGGTAATCGTGAGTATCACGATCCCGGTCTCGGTGATCGCTACCTTCATCGCCATGTATGCAGGACATCTCACGCTCAACATGATGTCATTGGGCGGTATCTCGCTGGCTATCGGCATGCTGGTCGACAGTTCCATCGTGGTACTGGAAAACATCTCGCGGCATCGCGCCATGGGCAAGCAGACGGTCGAAGCGGTGCAGGAAGGCACCAGTGAGGTCGGCGGCGCCATCACCGCCTCCACCCTGACCACCATCGCGGTATTTTTCCCGCTGGTGTTCGTCACCGGTATCGCCGGCCAGCTGTTTCGCGATCAATCGCTGACTGTCACCTATTCGGTGGTGTTCTCGTTGTTGGCCGCGCTGACATTGATTCCCATGCTGGCGGTGTTGGGTGTCGCCGGCGCCAATAAATTGCGCGTGGATGGCAAAGGGCCGAATCCGTCGCGCGCGGAACCGGGCAACCGCTTCACACGAACGCTCTATTACCTGCCACGCGGTGGCACCTGGGTCTTCAGCTTCATAAGCCACTGGCTGCTGAAAGGTGTGCTCGCGTTCTCCTGGCTCACCGGGAAAATCTCGCGCTGGCTGCTCAATCCAGTGATGAACAGCTTCCACGCCGGTTACAGCTATCTTGAAAACAGTTATCCGCGCCTGATCCGCTGGGCATTGGGTCACAAGTTGACGGTGCTCGGCGCTGCATTGGCTTCGCTGGCATTGTCGCTCGCGATCCTGCCAACCCTGGGTGTGGAACTGATCCCGCAACTTTCGCAGGGCGAATTTCAGGTCCGGCTGACGTTACCGGCAGGCACGCCGCTGAACCAAACCGATGCCACCGTGCAGCAGGTGCAGCAGGCAGCCGCCAAACTCCCGGGTATCGCCACCACATATTCAGTAGCCGGCACCGGTAACCGTCTGGATGCCAATCCGGTGGATGCCGGTGAGAACATCGGTACGGTAAACGTGGTGCTGCATGATGGCGCCACCCGCGCCGACGAGAATCGTGCGATGACGGAATTACGCACCACCCTGTCACAGATTCCAGGGCTGACCTACAAATTCGAACGGCCTTCCCTGTTCACGCTTTCTACGCCGCTTGAAGTCGAAGTCGTTGGCTACAACCTCGATGCACTGCAGACTGTCAGCGACCGTGTCGCCAAGCTGATGGCTTCCTCACCGCGCCTGACCGACATCAAGAACACAATGCAAGCGGGTCAACCCGAAATCCAGATCCACATCGATCCGGCGCGAGCCGCACAACTCGGGCTCACGACCAGCGACATCGCCAATGTCATCGTCGCCAAGGTACGTGGCAACGTCGCTACCCGCTATACCCTGCACGACCGCAAGATCGATGTGCTGGTACGCAACCGCGAAGATCAGCGCGCCAACCTGGCCGATATCCGCAGCCTGATCGTCAATCCCGGCGGTGCCCGCAACGTCCCCCTGTCCGCGGTCGCCGACGTGACCCTGTCGAGTGGTCCGGCCGAAATCCAGCGCGTGGGCCAGGAACGGGTCGCGATCGTCTCTGCCAATATCGCCAAAGGCGACCTCGGTGCTGCTGCAACTGAAGTGAAGGCACTGCTGGGCAACCTCACAGTCCCTCCCGGGATGATAGTGCGCGTCGCCGGCCAGAATGAGGAGATGCAATCCTCATTCAACTCCATGCAGTTGGCGTTGGGACTCGCGATCTTCCTGGTGTATCTGGTCATGGCGGCACAGTTCGAGTCCCTGATACACCCGCTGGTCATCATGCTTAGCGTGCCGCTGGCATTGGTGGGCGCGATATTCGCGTTGTTCATCACCCATACCACCATCAGTGTGGTGGTATTCATCGGACTCATCATGCTGGCCGGTATCGTGGTCAACAATGCCATCGTCTTGATCGATCTGGTCAACCAGTTACGCGCGCGTGGCATGGAACGCGACGAAGCACTGGTGGAAGCGGGTCGTTCGCGCCTGCGCCCGATTATCATGACCATGCTGACGACCACGCTCGGGTTGCTGCCGATGGCACTCGGTATCGGTCAGGGCGCCGAGATCCGCGCACCGATGGCGATCACGGTGATCGGCGGCATGCTGTTCTCCACTCTGCTCACACTGGTGGTGATACCGGTTGCCTACGGCCTGTTCGATCGCAAACAGGATGTGCCGGTATCGGACGCGGCGGTTGCCGAAGAAGGCAGCGCATCGTGAATATCACCGAATTCGCACTCAAACGACCAGTCACTATCCTGGTCATATTCACCTGTTTTGCAGCGATCGGGGTGATCGCTTCCCGTCTGCTGCCACTCGCATTCCTGCCGGACATCGAATTTCCGTATATCCAGATCCAGGTACCTTATCAGGGCTCCAGCCCGGAAGAAGTCGAACGTCTCATCACCAAGCCGATCGAGGAAACACTCAGCACGCTGGGCGGCATCAAACGCATGCAATCCACCTCCGATGCCAATCAGGTGCAGATATTCATGGAACTCAACTGGGGCGAGAACGCTTCGGTCAAGGAGATCCAGGTACTCGACAAACTCGACGGCATCCGTGACCAGCTGCCTGCCGATGTGCGGCATATCAACGTGAACCGCGAGAGCGGTGCCGAGATACCGATCCTGCAAGTGCGGCTCTCCAGCAACCGCAACCTTTCCCATTCCTATGAACTCCTGAACCGGGTGGTGAAATCACGACTGCAGCGAGTCGATGGCGTATCGCATGTCGATCTGTACGGCGTCGAACCGACCGAGGTACGGATCAATCTGCATGCCGAGGCCATCGCTGCACATCATGTCGATCTGAACAAACTCAACGACAAGCTGTTGCACAGCAATTTCTCGGTCAGCGGCGGAACCATAACGGATGGCGACGAACGTTTGCTGGTCCAGATAAGCGGTGAATACAAATCCCTGGACGATATCCGTAACCTGCTGGTGACACCCGACCTGCATCTCGGCGATATCGCGGATGTCGATTACGCCAGCCCGGATCGCACCTACGGCCGGCATCTGGACGGGCACTACGCGATCGGTCTCGATATCTACAAGGAGACCGGCGCCAACATGGTCGAGGTCGCACAGCGGGTGGTCAAGGAGATAGATGCCGTCGGCAAACTGCCAGAGATGCAGGGTATCAATATCTTCTATATCAGCAATACTGCCGATGGTGTAAAGCAATCGCTCGGTAGCGTACTGAGTGCCGGGTTGTTCGGCGCGCTGCTCTCGCTGATCGTGTTGTATTACTTCCTGCGCCAGGTCTCGACTACACTGATGGTGACACTGGCGGTACCGTTCTCGCTGCTGATCGCACTGGCGGTCATGTACTTCATGGGTCTGTCACTGAACATCTTCTCGATGATGGGCCTGATGCTCGCCATCGGCATGCTGGTGGACAATGCGGTGGTCGTGGTTGAGAACATCTTCCGGCACCGCAAGCTGCATCCGGGCGATCCAGCAGCCGCTTCGATCAGCGGCGCCCGCGAAGTGGCGCTGGCGGTCACCACCGGCACGCTCACCACCATCATCGTATTCCTGCCCAACCTGTTCGGCGCCCAGAATCAGATCACTGTGTACCTGAAGCACGTCGCCATCACCATCGTGGTCTCGCTGGTCGCTTCCCTGTTTATCTCGCTCACCCTGATGCCGATGCTTTCCTCGCGCATCCCACCGCCCAAGGAGCGTAAAAAGAAAACCGCCATTGACTGGTTCACTGCAAAGTACGAACGCTTGCTCGGCTGGTCGCTGACACACCGCTGGGCGATGATCGGGTTCATCGTGCTGGTCGTAATCACGTCAGCGGTGCCGATCGGATTGGTCAAGAAGGATATGTTCTCGAACGGCGATCCTACCCGCCTGATGTTGAACTACAACCTGGACGGTCATTATGCACTTGGCACGGTGGAAGATTCGGTTAATCGGGTGGAAGCCTATCTGTTCGCGCACAAACAGGAATTCCAGTACAGCTCCATCTACAGCTATTACGACAACGGTCAGGCGCAGACCACGATCCTGCTGCGTGACGATCTTCCGAATCGCAAGAAAGCAGCCGTGCTCAAGGAGGAAATCCGCAAGGGCCTGCCCCAAATCGCTATCGGTCATCTCAGTTTCAACGATCAAGGTGACGACAAAGACAGCATCCAGCTGCAACTCAACGGCGAATCAACTACGGTATTGGAGGGGCTTGCTACCAGCGTGACGCGTGTGCTGGGACATGTACCCGGATTGGTCGATGTCCGGGCAGACGCATTGACTGGAACCCGCGAGATACATCTGCATGTTGATCCTGATCGCGCCCGTCAGGCCGGACTGGATGCGGCCCAGATCGCGAACGCCGTGATGGTGGTATTGCGCGGTGAACAGCTCTCCGAATTCCGCGGCAAGGACGGCGAAATCAACATCCGTCTCGCCTACCAGAAACGTGACCGGCAGACCCTCGAACAGTTACGTGACCTGCAACTCTACAACGCCCAAGGGCAGGCGGTGCGACTCGATGCGGTGGTCGATTTCAGCGTCAAGGACGGGCCGACCAGTATCGAACATACCAATCGTGCCACCTCCATCGGGGTGACGCTCGGACTGGCACCCAAGATGACCTTCGACGAAATGCGACCGCGCATCAAGGCGGCACTGGACAACCTGGATTTCCCGCCGGGTTATCAGTGGCAGTTCGGTCAGGGCGTCCAGCAGCAAGACGAATCCGCCCAGACCATGGTGACCAATATGCTGCTGGCGGTATTGATGATCTACATCGTGATGGCGGCATTGTTCGAATCGCTGCTGCACCCTGCTGCGATCCTGAGCGGCATCCTGTTTTCGATATTCGGTGTGTTCTGGTTCTTCCTGATCACCAACACCACGTTCGACATCATGGCGATGATCGGCATCCTGATTCTGATGGGTGTGGTCGTTAACAACGGCATCGTCATGGTGGACCACATCAATCAGATGCGACGCGAAGGCTGGTCACGTTTCGCGGCCGTGGTGCAGGGTGCGAGTCACCGCCTGCGCCCGATCCTGATGACCATGTCCACCACCATTCTTGGCCTGGTGCCACTGGCGGCGAGCGAGACCCAGCTGGGAGGAGCTGGCCAGGGGCCGCCCTACTTTCCAATGGCGCGCGCCATCATCGGCGGATTGGCATTCTCGACCGCTATCAGTCTGCTGGTATTACCAACCATCTATGTACTGCTGGACGATCTCGGACTCTGGTCGGCGAGAGTATTCAGGGAAGCGCGTGGCATGCAAGCGACTGGCGAACAAGCCGAACCCGCAAGCGATTGACAAGGCTCAGTCGGCGTTGATACCGGTGACTTTCAACTCCGGTTGTTCCTCGGCTTTCTCGGGAGATCTCAGTAACAGGGTTTGCATATCCCAGTAATTGAGCCGCAGCACATTGACACCCAGGGCCCGTGCTTGGGCATCGATAGTCGGCTCACTCTGCGAACTGGGCATCAGGTAGTCGAGACAGGATTCTTCGGGAATCGTGTCCTGAGGACCGGTGAAAACGGCTTTCTGACGCAGATACTCGGTGCGATGCTTCAACTTGTCGGGCCGGGTTTTGTCGTTACGCAACTTCAGCACGACTTCATGCACCTGATTACCGATCTTCAGGCATTCGTTGCCCATGCCGAAATTGACATCTGACACCATCTTGGTGCCGGCGCTCCGCGCCATATCGGAGATGTTGTGCTCGGTAAAATGCAGATACAGATATTGGCCCAGTGATAACAGCGCCAGATTGATCGCGCGCCGGGCCGGGATACCGATGCCACCCCACGCTGGCGGCTTGAGCTTCTTGGTCTGATCGATTCGCGCAAGTACGTCGCGTTTCTTCTGATCGAGCGGCGCCAACAATCCACTTGCATTGATGATGTCGTTTTCGAGTCGTTTGCGTCTGCCACGATGCCAGAAGCGCGTCAACTTCTTCAGCCCTTGCTGCATCTCGTCGATGCCGGATTGTACAGACGTTTGCTCCCGGTCCACGCCCAGTAGTTGCTTGGCAAGTTCATCGAGTTTGGATTTGCGACTGCGTTCGAAGTCTTCGAGAAACTTGCCGCGTTCAACCTGATCCTGCCGGTTACTGAGGTCCTGTGCCAACGCACGTATCTGGTTGCGGCAGGTATTCCACACTGCCTGCAAGCGGTAATAAAGAATCGCATTCTGTCCCTTTTCGGGATCCGCCAGCATCTGTTCGAGCGTCGTCAGCTGGCGATTCAATTCGCCATGCCGCTGCCGCAGATCCTCGACATCCGCTTTCAGTACGTCACGTTCCGCACTGACTTCATCGAGCTCGCGTTTGAGCAGGTTGCGGTTCTCGAATATCTCGGCCAGTTGGGCATGATGATCCGGGGTAGCACCATTTGCTCCCTGCTTGCCCTTTGCAGAGCTCGCCTTATCCGCTTTCTTCCGCTGCTTCAACACGTGACTCTCTCCTCTCCTCCCTCTTTCAAAGCCGCGTCACACTAGCATACAAACCATGAAAAATCGGTGACTTGGATACATAATATCGCGCGGCTTCGAGCAGCACTTGGCACACACGCTGGACAGTGGGCAGATACACCCCCTCACCTTGAGTCGTGGGCAATCGGAACCAAAATCAGGTGGGATCAGGAAGCTTGATTTTCAGACAGTCCGGAAGACATGCCTGTGATCCAGACAGTACTCGAGCCACTTGTTAAGCATGATATTCAGCGACCAACGACGATCCAGCTCACTCGTTATGGGCAGCAACAAACCACGTAATGCTTCATGCCGAGGCTGATCACAGCAGCTCAGCGCTTCGGCAAGGCGAGCGTCGTGATACACCCGCAACAGCAGATCGGGATCGCACTGAACACCGTCTGGCGAATCGAAATGATAGGTCATGTGCAGCGAGGTCGTGTAGCGGCAGCGTTCGGAGCGGATGACATGCAGACTCAGATCCGAGTCACTTGCCGAGACCAGCTGCGACGGCAAGCCGGCGATATCCCCCATCAATTGCCGAAGACGTGCATGGTTACTTTCATACAGCGCCATCAGTCCGGCAAAACTGCGGGGTTTTACCAGCCGGATTCGGTGTCTGACAGTTTCTACGAACATGCCGGGACTATATCATAGGCGGCAAAACCGGCAGACTTGGCAAACAGGCAGCAATAGAGGCATGATAATGGTTCTCACCGTCCCTACCCGCCCCTTCCCGGACCAGAAACCGGGGACTGCCGGACTGCGCAAACCAGTCGGCGTATTCAAGCAAGTTCATTACCTCGAAAATTTCCTGCAAGCGGTATTTGACACCTGCCCGGAACTGCAGGGTGGTGTGCTGGTGGTCGGTGGCGATGGCCGGTATTACAACCGCGAAGCCATCGCCATCTTATTGCGGATAGCTGCCGCCAATGGAATCAGCAAAACCGTAGTAGGACGGCAAGGTCTGCTCTCCACACCTGCTGCTTCGTTACTGATTCCCCATGTCGGCGCCAGAGGCGGATTCATTCTGACGGCAAGCCACAATCCGGGCGGTCCCGATGGCGACTTCGGCATCAAATTCAATGTCGCGAACGGCGGGCAGGCGTCCGAAACCTTGACTGACAACATTTATACGCGCAGCTGCAAACTCGACCGCTACCTGATCCTGAAGGATGAATCCCCGATCGATCTTGATCGTATTGGATACCAGCAACTTGGCGGGATGCAGGTCGAGATCGTGGATCCGGTAGCTCACTATGCCGACACACTCGAACGACTATTCGACTTTGATCGCATCCGGATGTTGCTGGCCGATCCGGCATTCAAGATGCGTTTCGATGCCCTGCACGCCGTAACCGGCCCTTATGCCTTGGAGTTGTTTGAAAGACGTCTTGGCGCCGCGCCCGGCAGCATACTGCACGCACAACCTTTACCTGATTTCGGCGGCGCTCATCCGGATCCGAATCCGCATGATGCCGCGGCGTTGGTGCGCTCGTTCATGACCGGACAGGCCCTTGCGTTCGGTGCTGCCTCCGATGGTGACGGCGACCGCAACATGATTCTCGGGCGCGGTGTCGTGGTCTCGCCAGGCGACAGTCTCGCGGTGCTCGCCGCCAATGCACATCTGGTGCCCGGGTACCGTGACGGGCTGGCGGGTGTCGCACGCTCCATGCCTACCAGTCATGCAGTGGATCGCGTCGCGAAACAACTTGGTATCCCCTGCTATGAAACTCCTACTGGCTGGAGGTTCTTCTGCAATCTGCTGGATGCGGGCAAGATCACGCTCTGTGGCGAAGAAAGTTTCGGCACCAGCAGCAATCATGCGCGCGAGAAAGACGGTCTGTGGGCGGTCCTGTTCTGGTTGAATCTATTGGCGGTACGTAAACAATCCGTACAGGAAATACTCACGGGACACTGGCAAAAATATGGACGTGACTTCTTCCAGCGCGAGGATTACTTCATCGCAGACACCGATACCGCACGAAATCTGATCAAAGAGCTAAGGGAAAGACTGTCCACCCTGGCAGGCAGCCAGACGAATGGTTTGACTATCCGAACCGCGGACAGCTTCCACTACCGCGACCCGGTGGATGGCAGCGACAGCCGGGATCAGGGATTGCGAATCACTACGGCGGACGGTGGACGCATCGTGTATCGCTTGTCCGGCACCGGCACGCACGGTGCGACTTTGCGGGTGTATCTGGAACGGTATGAACCGGATGTCGCAAAGCAATCAGCGCCGGCATCAGAAGCGCTGGCGGAATTGTCGCGCGCGGCACGCAGTATCGCGCAGCTTGAGAAATTGGGATTGGAGCAGCCGGATAGCGTTACGTGAGCGAGCAGCTTCGCCGCGTGAATTGAAGCGAGGTTTTGCTCTACACTTCGTCATTCCCGCGCGACCACCATGGATGGCGGAAGTCCCGGAAACGCAGGAGCGGTTTCCGGGAAAAGCGGGAATCCAATCTT
>JBOIBL010000149.1:0-5786 GCA_050739495.1 Gammaproteobacteria bacterium
GGCCGGGATGATATCCGTTAAGGGATTGCTTCAGCCGGATGACCGGCTTCGCAATGACCTGACAGAAATAGCGTCATTGCGAGGAGCGGAGCGACGAAGCAACCCCATGTTTCAGGATGCTCTATGACAGATGCTGTCAGAAAAACAATCCGTCGATCGGCGATGACGCCGACGCAAACCGCTTGCGTGGGATGCGTCCCGCCAGGTACGACTCACGACCGGCTTCGATCGCTTTCTTCATCGCCGACGCCATCAGTACCGGATTCCCGGCGTGTGCCACGGCGGTATTCATCAGGACCCCGTCGCAACCCAGTTCCATGGCGATGGCGGCATCCGAAGCGCTGCCTACGCCCGCATCGACCAGGATCGGTACCGTCGCATTTTCGACAATGGTGAGAATGTTGTAGGGATTGCGGATGCCCAGGCCGGAACCGATGGGCGCACCCAGCGGCATCACCGCGACACAACCCAGTTCTTCAAGTCGTTTGGCGACCAGTGGATCGTCGGTGGTGTACACCATCACTTCAAATCCGTCCTTGACCAGGATCTCGGCCGCCTTCAATGTCTCGCTGACATCAGGGTATAAAGTCTTCTGATCACCCAGCACCTCCAGTTTTACCAGCGCATGGCCATCCAGCAGTTCGCGCCCGAGCTGGCAGGTACGGATGGCGTCATCCGCGTTATAACAGCCGGCGGTATTGGGCAGGATCGTGTATTTCTCCGGCGGCAATACGTCGAGCAAATTCGGCTCATCCTTGTTCTGACCGATATTGGTACGGCGTATCGCGACTGTGACGATCTCTGCACCACTGGCTTCAACCGCGCGGCGTGTCTCGTCCAGATCCTTGTATTTGCCGGTACCAATCAGCAGACGTGAACGGTAAGTCTTGCCGGCGACGGTGAACAGATCAGGTTTTTGATTGGCTGGTTTGATTGCAGTGTTCATGATTTGGGTTTGATATCTGATGGTTCATATCTGTGAAATAGACGGCTTTATCGCCCGGAGCAAATAAAGATTCTTAACCCCCGCCGATGGCGTGAACGATCTCGACCTTGTCGTCCGGATTGAAGCGGAAATCGGGATGCCGGCTGCGTGGCACGATCGCGCCGTTCACTTCCAGGGCGATGCGCTTGCCGGCCAGATCCAGTTGCCGGAGAAGGTCTCCGGCGGTGAGCCCGTCCGTGATCGGAGTGGGAGTGCCGTTGAGCAGGATCTGCATCGTAATCTACCAAGGGGTGCCGGGCCAAAGCCGTATTTTACCGCAGCGCCTCGAAGTGTGCCCAAATCCGTTTGACAGTTACCGGCGCACGGCTAGAATGGCAATTCTGAGCGGGTGTAGTTCAATGGTAGAACTGCAGCTTCCCAAACTGCTAACGTGGGTTCGATTCCCATCACCCGCTCCATATCCTCACCTTACCGACCTGTAATCTTCCGGAGCCTTGGGCATTTTGCCGTTCGCCGGACAGTTCACACTATAATTAACCCTATTCAGCAGGCGCTGGTTCGGGACTGGAACGTAAGCGCACATTCTTACCCTCATAATCAAGGGATATGTATGCCGAACACGCCCAAGCAACCGAACAAAGTACCCCGGTCAGGCAAGCCGGCGGCGGCCGCTAAAAACGGCAAGCCGGGCAGAAAGCCGCTCAAGATCATCGGTATCAGTGTTGCTGTCATTATCGGCCTGCTGATTATCACGGCGATCGTGCTGCCGTTCGTCATCAATCCCAACGATTTCAAGCCTCGCATCACGCAACTGGTGCAAGACAAGACCGGTCGCAATCTGGATATTCAGGGCAATATAAAGCTGTCCATCTTTCCCTGGCTGGGGGTACAAATCGGGCCGATGCAGCTTTCCAACGCATCCGGTTTCGGTAACTTGCCGTTCGCCAGTATCAACGAAGCCGACATCCATGTGCGTTTTCTGCCGCTGCTGCGCGGCAAAGTGGAGATCGGCAACATAAAACTGGATGGCGCCAGTATCGATCTGGAACGTAACGCTGCCGGGCGCAGCAATTGGCAGGATATTCTCGATCATCTCGGCAAGGCGCCTGCTGCGGCGGAAAAGAAAACCACTGGCGGCAATAACAGTGCACTCGCCAATCTGCGCATCGCAGGTTTGCAGCTCAGCGATACCAATCTGCGTTGGAACGACGCACAGAATCATCAGCAATACACGATTACCGATCTCGATCTGGATATGGGCGCATTCGCACCCGCGCAGCCGGTACGGTTGACTCTGGGATTTGATTTTGCCGGCACCAATCCCAAGCTGAACGGTCATGCGGATTTCAAGGGCACGCTCATCGCCGATCCGTTACACCAGATATACACTGCCGATGACGCCAAGCTGGAAGCGACCGCCATCGGCGATGCAGTCCCGGGCGGACAGGCGAATGCCACGCTGATCTGGAAGCATATCGTGGCGAACCTGCAGGCCGATACCGTCGCGGTCAATCATCTCGATGCGAGTGCGTACGGCGCCACTCTGCACGTGGACATGCAGGGCAAGAACATCACCCGGCATCCGGCGATGACCGGGAAGCTTGGGCTCGATCGCTTCTCACCGCGGCAGGTGTTGACTGCGCTTGGACATGGCAATCTGGTGGAGACTCGTGATCCGGCGGTATTGAGCAGTGCTTCCGCGGCATTCGATTTCGTCGCCTCCACCAATTCCGCCACGCTCCAGAATCTGCAACTGAAACTGGATGACACCATCTTGAGCGGGCAGGCGGCAATCAAGGATTTCAAGAGCAGGGCACTGAGCTTTGATCTGAATATCGATAAGATCAATGCGGATCGCTATCTGCCACCGCAGAAGGCCGGCACCCCGGAAAAACCGCGTGAGCCGCTCGATATCAACAAAATCTCGATACCGGTGCGGACCTTGCGCAGTCTGAATCTGGATGGAAATCTGCATATCGGCCAACTTACCCTGATGGGTGCGACGGCCAACAATCTCGATCTGGGCATGAACGCGCATCAGGGTTTGGTGAAACTCGACCCGTTGGGTGCGTCGCTCTACAGCGGCACTCTGGGTGGGCATGCTCAAGTCGATGCCCGCGGCGATACTCCCAGTGTCAGCGAGGATCTGACGCTGAAGGGTGTACGGGCCGGCAGCCTGGTCAAGGACATGTTCAAGGTCGACCGTCTGAGTGGCAGCGTGGATCTGCAAGCCGTATTGCAGGCGCACGGCGCGACGGTCGGCGAGATGCGTCATACGCTGGATGGGCACATGCAGTTCGCATTCAGGAACGGCGCCTATGAAGGCGTCAACATCTGGGACCAGATCGAACGTGCGTATGCAAAACTCAAACGCTTACCGTCACCGCCAGCTGCGCCGCAACGTACCGAGTTTGCAGATGTGCACGGCAGTGCCACGGTCAAACGCGGCGTACTCGATAACCGTGATTTTATCGCGGCACTGCCGTATCTGAAGATCAACGGCGCGGGCAAGGTTGATCTGGCGGAAAATACCCTGGATTACGCTGTGAAAGCGCATGTCACTGGTACCCCGACTGTCGGGGCCGAGCGCGATCTTGGCAAATTGACCGGTACGGTGATCCCCTTGCGGATTACCGGAACCTTCTCCGATCTGAGTGTACGGCCCGATCTCGGCGATGCGGTGCATGAAAAAGTGCAGGCTGCGGTGAACGCCAGGAAGGCTGAATTGAAAAAGCAACTGGAAGCGAAGAAAGCCGCAGAGAAAAAGAAAGCGGATGCCAAAAAAGCCGAGCTCAAGAAAAAAGCCCAGAACAAGCTCAAGGATCTGTTGAAAGGCGGCGGCGGAGGCTGAAGATGGGAGCCAGGCCGCAAATTTATCAGGATGCGGCCAGGAGAACGCTGGCCATCCTGATGCTGTATGGAATCACGACGAGTGTGGCCGCCGCGCAGCTGCACAGTATCGAGGTCTCGAATCAAGGTGAGCGGTATCACCTTCGCGCCGACATCTCGATCGCAGCACCACCGGCGCAGGTGTACAAGGTGTTGACCGACTATAATCATCTGACGCGTATCAGTGGTGCGATCCGGGTTAGCAAATTGTTGCGACAGACCGATGCGCACACTGCGTTGGTATATGTCGAGACCCGTGCCTGTGCGGCAATCTTTTGCCGCACGCTCAAACAGACCCAGCAGGTGGTGGAACTGACTCCACAGGATATCGTGGCGCAAAGCCTGCCGGACCAAAGCAATGTGAGCATGGGCAGTGCCTCCTGGCATCTGGAAGCGGACGGCGAAGGGACCCGGCTGCGCTGGGAAAATACCGTGGAACCGAAGTTCTGGATCCCGCCGGTAATTGGTACCGCCATGATGAAACAGGCTCTGCGTACCCTGGTTCAAGCCAGTGCCCAGGGTGTCGAGAAACTGGCGCGCGAATGGGCGCATCTGCCTCCGTTGAAATCCACCAGGACACAAAGCGACCAGGATGCCGGCAAGCACTGACGATTCATTTGCCGTACGGGTACTGCACTGGGCGCAACAGCACGGTCGCAGCGGGCTGCCCTGGCAGGAACGGCCCACACCGTATCGCGTGTGGGTGTCCGAGATCATGTTGCAGCAAACCCAGGTCGCCACTGTGATCCCGTATTACCTGCGTTTCATGGCGCGGTTTCCCGATCTGAAAACCCTGGCCGACGCACCGCTCGACGAGGTGCTGCATCTCTGGTCAGGGCTGGGTTATTACGCCCGTGCACGCAATCTGCAACGTGCCGCACAACAGATACGTGATCGACACGCTGGGGTCTTTCCGACTGAATTCGATGCGGTCGCAGATTTGCCCGGCATCGGCCGTTCCACTGCCGGCGCGATCCTGGCGCTGGCATGTGGCCAGCGTCATCCGATACTGGATGGCAATGTGCGGCGGGTGTTGGCGCGTTACCATGCCATCGAAGGCTGGCCCGGCAATAAATCCGTGGAACGTGAGCTTTGGGAGCTGGCGGATACGCATACGCCGCAACGCGACGTCGCCACTTATACGCAGGCCATCATGGACATGGGCGCGACACTTTGCACGCGCGCGCGTCCTGCCTGCGGACAATGTCCGGTCGCGGAAGATTGTCGTGCGCATCAGTTGCAGCGTGAAACGGATTTTCCCGCGGCGCGGCCACGCAAGCAGTTGCCGGTCAAACGCGTCTGTATGCTGCTACTGATGGATAGTGGGAAGTTGCTGTTGCAACGGCGTCCGCCGTCCGGCATCTGGGGTGGCTTGTGGAGCTTCCCGGAACTCAGCCCGGAGCAGGATATCGAAGCCTGGTGCCGGCAGCGCTTCGGTGCCGCGCCTTCGGCACAACATCAACTGCCACAGTTACGTCATACCTTCAGTCATTTTCATCTCGACATCGAACCGGTGGCGATCAGCATCGCACCGGCAGCGATACGGGAAGATGATGGCGACATCTGGTTTGATCTGACCGATCCGCCACAAGTCGGGCTCGCAAAGCCGGTGACAAAACTTTTGGAAACACTTAAAGCCACGTTGGGAGAAACTGCGGATGCCACGCACAGTCAAATGCGTCTTGTTGGGTGAAGAACTGGAAGGCCTGGAGCGGATCCCGTATCCGGGCGAGCTGGGTCAGCGCATCTACGAACAGGTGAGCAGGCAGGCCTGGCAGCAATGGTTGAAGCACCAGACCATGCTGATCAATGAATATCGGTTGTCGGTGATCGATCCGAAAGCGCGCAAATTTCTGGAAACGGAGATGCAGAAGTATCTGTTCGAGGGTGGCGCGAAGAAGCCGGAAGGGTATAAGCCGGAGGAATAGTTCTTGTCATTGCGAGGACGTAG
>JBOIBL010000150.1:0-11899 GCA_050739495.1 Gammaproteobacteria bacterium
CCGCTGGCCGATCATGCCACTGCGGCTTCGGTACGGATTGGCACACCCCCGCCTGCCCCTGCGGTAACGTCGGCTGCCGGTCTCGCGGTCACGCCATTGCCGCAACCTGCGCAAGCTTCCGGGATCAACGCTGCAAATCCGGCTGTCAGGACCTCCCCCGGACAAACCCAACCTGCAATCGCGACGCCAACACCAGTTTATGGGAGCGTAAAATTCAGTCAGTACGGACCTTACCTCCACTTTGACGTGAATCTTGTTTGTCAGGGACCGATTGCGAAAAATATCATGCGCGTTCCCACAGCGGCGACAATGACACTGCCTGTTGCTGCTGCACCAATTGGCGCTGCTCCGGTTTTGCAGTGGTATCGCATGATTCAGGATCGGCGCATCGAGGCCGGCAAGCTGAATTACTTTGACAACCCGATGTTCGGGGTACTGGTGCTGGTCACACCACATCCAGCGACATCGGTAACACATTAGATGATGTGAAGGCTCTTGCCGGTCAGAGCATCGGCACCAGTGCTTCCAGCAAGGCCCGGACCTGCTCCATCCCTTGCTTGAGATAGCGATCGATCTCGGCATGGATACCCTCTTTACCTTTCCCGGCCGCCCAGTTGGCAATGACGGCGCAGCAGGCATACGCCAGCTGCATCTCACGCGCCAAACCGGCTTCCGGCATCCCGGTCATGCCGACCACATCGCAGCCATCGCGTTCCAGCCTTACTATCTCGGCGGCAGTCTCAAGGCGCGGCCCCTGTGCCGCCGCATAGGTACCATCATTGATGCTTTTCAAACCGGCAGTCTGTGCGGCTTTTATAAGATGCTGCCGTAACGTGCGATCGTAGGGCTCAGTAAAGTCCACATGCGTCACATGCTCGAGATCCTGTTCGACGAAAGTGTGTGCACGTCCGTAGGTGTAATCAATCAATTGATCCGGGAAAGCGATGGCACCGGGCAGCATGTCGGCACGGATGCCTCCCACTGCCGCGATCGCCAGCACCCGGCGCACACCGATCCGGTGCAAAGCCCAGATATTGGCGCGATAGTTCACCCGATGCGGTGGAATCGTATGTGCATAACCATGGCGTGCCAGAAAAACGACATTATGACCCGCGAAACGGCCGTGCGTAAGCGGTCCCGAAGGTTCGCCATAAGGCGTGTAGACCATCTCGCGATGCGTGATCTCGAGACCGGCGAGCGAAGTCAAACCGGTACCGCCGATGATGGCAAGATCAGTCATACAGGTTCCCCATTAAAAGGAAGGTTTCGAAAAATACTTCAGTCATGTACGGCATAAATCGCCGGCAAGTTACGCAGGTAGTGTCTGTAATCCATACCACAGCCAAATACATATCGATCCGGTACAGTCAGCCCCACGAAGTCCGGCCGCATATCAGTGGCCACGCGGTCATGCAGTTTCTGCACAAGGACTGCGGTTTTTATGTCGCGGGCACCCAACTGGCGGCAGGCATCTACCAGACAACCGAGCGTCACACCTTGATCAAAAATATCGTCCACCAGCAACAAGGTTCGATCTTCGAGCAAAGCACGTGGTTTGGCGATCCATTGCAAACTCCCGCCCTGAGTGCCTCCCCGATACCGCGTGACATGGGCATAATCGAGTTGCAAGGGGAAATTCAGATATGGCGTCAACCAGCCAGTCAACATCAAACCACCATTCATGACACAGATGACCAGTGGATTGGTCTCCGCCAGATCATGGGTTACCTGTATCGCCATCTCGCGCACTGTTCGTGCAACAGTAGTCTCGTCATACAATAAATCCGCTCCCCGCCGGACTCGCTCAATCTCGACCAATTCATCATTTTCCACTGGATACCGCTCCGGCTTGGTCCTGCACCATTAATGGCTCGGGCAAATGCATAGTTCTGGTCGGGAATGCAATTTCAGCGCCATGTTGCTCGATAATTTCTGCGATCCGCAACAATATTCTTTCCTTGACCTGCAGTGATTCACTCCAGTCACGGGTTCTGGTGAATACATAGATGAAGAAATTCAATGAAGATTCGGCAAAGGTATCGAAATACACCATCAAGGTCTGGTTCTGATCAATATCCGCATGTTGCTGCAGCATGCTCCGGATATCCGACAAGATCATCGGCAACTTGCTGATATCGTCATAACGCAAACCGATAGTCTCGAAAATGCGGCGATTGGACATGCGCGAGGGATTCTCGACCACGATGCTGGTGAAGGCCGCGTTGGGGACATACAGCGGGCGTAACTCGAAATTTCGGATCACGGTGCGTCGCCAGCCGATCTGCTCCACGGTGCCTTCGATTTCCCGATCGGGGGAACGTATCCAGTCCCCCACTGCAAACGGACGATCCAGGTAGATCGTCAAGCCGCCGAAAAAATTGGCCAACATGTCCTTGGATGCAAAACCGATGGCAAGCCCACCGATACCGCCAAACGCCAGGATACCGGAGATATTCACCCCGACGCTTTGCATCAACACCAACCCGAAGGTAATCACCACCGACATGCGCAACAGCTTGCCAATGGCTTCGATCGTGGTCGGATCGGCACCGGTTCCTTCTTTCCGATGACGAGCCAGGAACCGGAATTCTGCTTCCTTGATAAAGCGGAACAAGAACCATCCCACCACCAGCACCAGCACCAGCTCACGCACCTTGGGCACGATCTTGAACAATTCGGATTGAGTGTGCAGGCGCACGATGCCGGCCGCCAGCGTTATTCCCAATAACCAGATACCGGCACTTATCGGCTTACCGGCAGCGGCAAGCAATGCGTCATCCCAGAAATTTGCCGACTTTTCGGCCTTGCGATTAAGGCGCCGCCAGCTGATACGCACGATGAAATCGGCGAGCAGGGCGACGAATATCGTCACGAACACGTTGGCTATCCAGGCATCCTGCCCAACCAGATTATCCAACCAATCCAGAAAAGTATTCATCTCGTTGCCAATAATCCTCTTAGTGTGGAGATCCAGACCTCATGTAAGACTGAAAGTGTCGGATTCATGGTAACGCGCCAGTTCAGCGCGTGCATCCCGCCATTCCCTGCTGGCAACGAGATCTTCCATCGAGGAGCCATCGCGTCCATGCAACCTTGCCAGTCGCCATTGACTTACCGGATCTGGATCAACGCCCAGCGCATCGAGAATCGCTACAACGCCGGTACGATTGTTACATACCGGCAACATGTCGCAGCCCGCAGCCAAGGCGGTACGTGCTCTGGCGACGTAATCACCGGCTCCTGTAGCACCGCGCATCGACAGATCGTCACAGAAAATGGCCCCGGTAAATCCCAGTTCCTGGCGCAATTCCATTCCAATCCAGCGTTGCGAAAAACTTGCCGGATCGGCATCAACTTGACGGTATACGACATGCGCCATCATCACGGCCGGTAAATCCAGCCGGATCAGGCGTTGATAAGGCTTGAGGTCACGACGCCTGATTTCGTCCAGCGACCGCTCGTCAACCGGCAGCATGTTATGGGAATCACCCGCTACCGCGCCGTGTCCGGGGAAATGCTTCGCACAGGCTGCCATCCCGGCACGCCGCATGCCCAGCAGCCAGGCACGCGCCAGTTCGCCGACAGCTACAGGATCGCGATGCAAGGCACGATCGCCGATGATCACGCTTACGCCATAGTCCAGGTCCACCACCGGGGCGAAACTCAGATCGACGCCGACGGCGCGCAACTCTGCAGCCATCAGCCAGGCCAGTTGTTCCGTGAAACGCAATCCAAGTGCGGAGTCGCGGTCATAAAGATTTCCACACAATCTGGCCGGCGGCAGCACGGTGAACTGGTCACGAAACCGCTGCACCCGTCCGCCCTCATGATCCACCGTGACCAGCAGAGGTGGTGAACGGAGTTCATGCAACTCCCGGATCAAGGCTGCCAGTTGCGGCGGATCCGAATAGTTGCGAGTAAACAGGATCACGCCGCCGACCAGCGGATGTCCGAGTATCTCCCGGTCTTCTACGGTCAGCGTCTGGCCGGCAAAATCCACCATCAACGGACCCAGGCTCATGACCATCAGCCTCGCTCGAAAAGCGCGATGGACTCGACATGCGCGGTATGCGGAAACATATCCAGCGCTCCCGCGGCACGCAACCTATAACCGTGGTGGTTAACCAGTATTTCGGCATCGCGCGCCAGCGTTGCCGGGTGACATGAGACATAGACTATCCGTTCGGCACCGAGTTTGTCGAAATGCGCAATCACTTCCCGCGCACCGGCGCGTGGCGGGTCAAGCAATATCCTGTCATAACGTCGTTGCATCCAGGGCGCCGACAAGATTTCACCAAACAGATCGGCATGCTCGAACTTCACATTGGTAATGCCGTTTCGTTCAGCATTAAGGCGTGCGCGCTGTATCAATCCCGCGTCGCCTTCTACACCAATCGCAGCGTGCGCAATGCGCGCGAGCGGTAAAGTAAAATTGCCGAGCCCGCAGAACAGATCCAGCACCCGGTGCTGCGGTTCGACTTGCAGCAATTCCAGTGCCTGCGCGATCAGGCGCTGATTGATCTCGGCGTTCACCTGCACGAAATCGGCAGGTTCGAACTCCAGCTCCAGATTCCATTCCGGTAACCGGTAAGCAAGCTGCACAGGCCCGCCAGTCAGTGACTCAAGATCATCGGGTTTGCCGGCCTGCAGATAGATATGTACCTGATGGCTGGACTCGAACTCGGCGAGACGCTGTCGGTCCGCCGTGGTGAGTTCCTTTAATACCCGTATCACCAACACAGTACTGGTATCCCCTACTGCAAGTTCGACCTGCGGTATCCGATCGGCGATGCTCATTCCGCTCAACAGATCAGACAATGGTTCGATCAGCGTACCGACCTTCGGATCAAGAATCTCGCAGCGCCAGGTGTCCGTCACAAACGGTTTATCGCGTTCGACGAATCCTACCAGCACCCTGCCTTTCGCTGGCACATGGCGTGCGGATAACCTCGCGCGCCGGCGGTAACCCCAAATGGGACCGGTAAGCGGTTCGAGCACAGCTTCGGGTTGCACATGGCCTATGCGTTGCAGATTATCGAGCAAAGTCTGCTGCTTGGCGGCGAGTTGAGCTGCCGGTGACAGGTGTTGCAGCGCACAACCGCCACACACGCCAAAATGTTCGCAACGCGGCGGCACCCGCAGCGACGAAGCCAGTTTGAGCTCCTCGATACGTGCTTCATCATAATCACGATGACGGCGCAGCAAGCGATAGCTGACCTTTTCTCCCGGTAATGCGTCCTGCACGAAGACCGCCTTGCCATTCATCCTCACGATGCCACGGCCGTCATGGGAAAGCGCTTCCACATCCGCGTCTTCGATAAGCACATTGGCTGTCGCGCGGGAACGCCGCATCACTCCGGCATCCGTGAATCGAAGTCAGTCGACCATGCAGCCAGAAATTCATCCAGATGGGGACGCGCAGCCTGTTTCAGATTCTCTCGTACCAGGGCACACTCGCGTTTAAACTCTTCGCGCTCCAGGCGGCCGCGCATCAACTGGAAGCGCAGGAACACCAGGAAGGTATTCAGTGCATCGGTCTCGCAATAATCGCGGATCCGGGCGATGCCACCGGCCAGCCAGGCCTCCCAGACCTTGCTGCCATGCATGCCGAGTTTGCCCGGCAGGCCGCAGAGTTGTGCGATCTCGTCCAGCGGCGCAGCACCCCGCCCCTGGAAACCGGACAGTACGTCCATCAGATCCGTATGCCGCCAATGGAAGCGGGACAGGTAATTATTCCAGCGGAACGACTGGTCGTTATCCCCGGTCTCCCAGTAGCGCGGCGCGGAGATACCGTGTTGCAGAGCGCGGTAGTGCAGTACCGGCAGATCGAAGCCGCTGCCATTCCACGAAATCAGGTCGGGGCTGAACTTTTCGATACCCTCGAAAAATCGACCGATCAGCTCCGCTTCGCCGGACTCCGTAGCCCCCAGGGTCCAGACCCGGAAGCCCTCCCGACTGCGCATGGCGATCGAGATCGCCACCACTCGGTGCAGGTGCAGGGGCAGGAACTCATTGCCGCCCGTATCCTGGCGACGGCGCTGGAACATGGCCTTGCCCACATCCTCATCAGACAGGCCATCCAGGCCGTACAGCCGTCGTCCTCCCTCCAGGTCCGGGATGGTCTCGATATCGAATGCCAGAACGTGCATACCTGCCTCTGTTCCCTATGGATTCAGGGTGCAGAGTTTAACAAAACGGGCCGGAAGCCTTTGACCAGTGTGGCAAAAACCCTCAACATTAGCCCTACTTGAGCACAATTAAACCAATCTGAAATACCCCATGAGTTCGATTGTCGCGCGCGCCGGCTGGCTGCTGGCACTGATCCTGATCGCTGTAGCCGGCCCGGCCCGGGCAGCCGACAGCACGCCACCATTGACCGAACAAAATTATCTGGAAGAGTTACCTGTGGTCCTGACGCCGGCACGCCTGTCCCAGCGGGTAGATACCTCGCCCCTGCCGATCACCATCATTAACCGGCAGATGATCCAGGCTTCCGGTGCACTCACCATAGAGGATGTGCTGCGTCTGGTACCTGGCATGCTGGTCGGGCATGACAGCGGCAACCAGGCGTTCGTTACCTATAGCGGGTTCGCCGACCGCTATGCACGTCGCATGCAAGTGCTGGTGGACGGACGCTCCGTGTATTCGCCAAGCTTCGGTGGGGTGGACTGGAGCAGTCTGCCGGTGGCACTCGAAGATGTGGAGCGTATTGAGGTGGTCCGTGGACCGGACGCCGCTGCCTATGGCGCAAACGCCTTCCTCGGCGTGATCAACGTGATCACCCGACCCGCAAAAGATGAACAGGGTGGTTACGCAAAAATTGTAGCGGGAAGCGATCATCTTAATCGCGTGGTTGCACGGGACGGAAACAGCACCGGCAATCTCGACTACCGCATCACCGCGGTGAGCACAGGTGATCATGGCCTGAACATTACCGATGGTACTGTGGATGGTGCTCTCACCAATGGCTATGTAGACAATAAACAGACATCCATACTGAGTGGTCGCTTCGACTATCAGACAGACAAATCCAACCAGTGGAGTTTCCAGTTCGGTGACAGCTATGGATGGCGTGCTCAGGGTGGACCGTTAAACATCTTTTACCCGCCGCACCGCCTGAATAGTGGCTGGAACTTTCAGCAGCTGGACTGGCATCAGGACAGCGATGATGGCGATGGTCTGAGTTTCAAGTTCTATCATCAACTGGATCAAACCAGCGAACGTTTACAGACCCTGCCGGTGACTATACCTTCTGTTGGCGTGCTGACCGGCGACTTGAACTATGACATCCGAAGCAACCGTTATGATGCTGAATTGCAACAGGTCACCACCCTGTCAGACGGTCTGCGTACTGTCTGGGGCATCGGCACGCGTCTCGATCAGGTACTCTCGCAATCTTATTTGGGCAGATCCACCCCGATCAGCGACCACGAGTACCGGCTGTTTGGCCATGGCGAATGGCATATGACTCACGACTTCTATACCAACATCGGTGCCATGCTGGAGCATGCCGATTTTGGTGGCAGCGCAGTATCTCCCAACGCATCATTAAACTATATCCTTGCGCCGGGTCGGACGCTGCGGTTGTCGGCATCCAGCGCGACTCGTTACCCGGTTGCGATCGAAGAAGCATCCAATCAATCTTTCTCGGCGGGTCCGGTCATCGACCAGATATTGATAAGCAGCGGTGGGCTCGGACCCGAGCGGATTCGTACTGTTGACTTTGGTTATGTCGGCGACCTTGGCAGCCCGGCACTATGGATAGACACGCGTGTTTTCCACAGCCGCATCCGCGATCTGATCGCCTACTACAATATACCGTTTCCGACTGACAACTACGATGGCAAAGCACAGAATTTCATCAATCGTGATAGCGCAGATCTGGATGGCGCCGAGTTTCAGTTGAACTACAACCCGACCCTCGAAACCCGCCTGGTAATTAATTACGCCTATCTGAACATAACCAGTAGCACCGTAAACACCAGCGCACCACATCATGATCTTTCCGCGTTGCTGATCCATAATCTTTCCGGCGGTATAGATCTGAGTGCAGCATTCTATTTCACCAGCCATATGTACGGCCTGGATACTGGTACTTATATAGGAGCGCAGCGGCGACTGGACTTGAAACTATCTGCACCGTTTACCCAGTTATCAGATAGCGCCCGTTTCAGCATAACCCTGCAGAGCGTATTGGGCAGTTACCAGGATTTCAAATACGTGAATGAATTCGAGCCCACGATATTGCTTGGGCTTGACACAAATTTCTGACTCTGCGGCACTCACGGAAGAGATACGCAATACCATGTACAGCAGCCATCACACGAGAACAAGCCACCGCCATCAGCTGTTGCTAGCACGGATATTGATGACTGGATCACTATCCATGACTTGCTGCACACAGATTGTTCATGCTGTCACACCTGAAGTCATACCCGCACACATCCTGGTTTTACAAAGTGCCCCCGGGGGGCCTTATGAAAAATTTACGGAAACTTTCATACAGACCCTGAAAAGCGTTGAGCCGGAAACTGTTTCGCGTGTTACTGTATTGACATCCGAAACCGATGTCTCCTCACAACTTGCCGCCCTCTCTGCAACCGATCTACTGGTAACCGTCGGGACCCATGCCACTGAAACCGCCCTGCGCAGCAAAACCACTGCGCCGCTTTTGAGTGTCATGGTACCGCGTCTCACGGCACAGCAGTTGATGAAACTGACGGGGAATTCGTCGCACCAAATCAGCACGATCTATCTTGATCAACCCATGTCACGGTATTTCGCACTGATCCACCTGGTACTGCCTCATGCTGGCAAGATTGGTCTGGTGCTGGGTCCGGCCACCGAAACTGAGACAGAGAAAATCACAGTTACGGCACGCCAGTCCCATGTCACACCATTGATCAGCGTCGTGCCGGTGAACAGCGATAATCCTCTCCCCTCTCTGGAAAAACTGCTCCACAATAGTGACGCAATACTCGCGTTACCGGACCCCCTGGTCTACAACCGTTATACCTTGCCGCCGCTGTTGTTGACCACATTTCGTTACCGGGTGCCGATGATCGGTTTTTCGGCTGCCATCGTCAACGCGGGCGCTGTGGCGGGCGTTTACTCGAATCCGGAACAGATCGGACAGCAGGCGGCCGAGATGGTCATTCATCATGAACTGCCTGCACATGGACAATATCCACGTTACTTCCAGGTAAGTTTCAATCAAGCTGTGGCACACGCACTCGATATCCCGCTTCCTGATCGAAAACGCGTGGAATCCCTATTACAAAAACAGACAGGCGCACCATGATCCGGAATTGGAGCATCCGCAACCGGGTATTGATATTGGCGCTCTTGCCGGTATTGATCTTTGGCACAGCATTGAGTATTTATCTGGTGCAAGTCCGAATCCATGATCTTAAACAATCCCAGACCAGCATCGGTATTTCTATCAGCAATCAACTCGCAATTGCCAGTGAATACGGCGTGTTTTCCGATAATCAGAAAATATTGCAGGAGCTGGCTGATTCTGCCATGCGGGAGCCGGATATCCAGTCCATTACGATAACCAGTAGTGACGGAATAGTGCTGGTAAATAGATCGCGTCCCGCTGCAAACGCTACCGAGGTTGCCGATGATGTTGCCAGAAGCGTCGGGATCGGCAGCCAACTCAAGGACTCACTGACATTTATTGCCCCCATCCAGCTTGAATCGGTCGGCACCGGGGAGTTTGGCAAGTTGCTGGAAGACCCCGGTAGTTCGGCCACTGGAACATCGTCTGCACCGCGTCAACTCGGCCAGATTAGAGTGCAACTCTCCGAACGGCGTTTCGCGTTACGCCAGGGCCAATTGATCGTTAACAGCAGCATCATTGCACTGCTCTGTATGGCGCTTGCGATCCTGCTCGCACTTGCCATAAGCGCCAGCGTCACAGTACCTATTGGTCGTATCGTCGAGATGGTGCGACGCTTCAATGAGGGTGATCATGACTCCCGCGTCAGTCGGCTCTCCGGTGGAGAGATAGGCACACTCGAGCGTGATATCAATGCCATGGCAAGTACTGCGCAAGGTTCGGAACGTCGCTTGCAGACTCAGGTCGATGAAGCCACCGCGGAATTACGCGAGACATTGGATGAAATGGAAATCAAGAGTGTAGCGCTCGATCTTGCCAGGAAACGCGCGCTAAGTGCCAGCCGTGCCAAATCAGAATTCCTCGCAAACATGAGCCACGAGATACGCACCCCAATGAATGCCGTCATCGGCTTCTCCGGGTTGATGAGAAAGACCCGTTTGGATACGGATCAGCGCGATTATCTTGATACTATCGAACGTTCTGCCAACTCGTTGCTGGTATTGATAGAGGATATATTGAGCTTTGCTCGCATAGAAGCTGGTAAACCGGTAACCCAGGAGCTTGATCTCAATTTGCGAGAGCTCCTGGAAGAAACCATGATGCTGGTAGCACCCGATGCCTACCATAAGGAACTGGAACTGATCCTCGATATCCCGCAGGACATGCCAATTGATTTAAGTGGAGATGCCGTAAAAATTTCACGCATCATCGCCAACCTGCTAACCAATGCCGTGAAATTCACCGAACAGGGATTCGTGCAGGTTTCCACTGATGTAATAACCCATGAGAGTGAAAAAGCCATTATCGGCATCACGGTCAAGGACACGGGTATTGGCATCAGCGGCACGCGCATGAAAGAGTTGTTCCAGCCTTTCTCGTTGCTCGATACTTCACCCGGTCGCAAATACGGTGGTACAGGGCTTGGACTCGCCATCAGCCAACGTCTTGCCGATGCCATGGGCGGCAGTTTGAGTGTTAAAAGCAAACACGGCACCGGATCCGAATTCCGTCTCGTGGTACCACTGCAAACACGCTTGTCAGAGCTTCCCAAACGGCAGAATGCAACGCGTTATCGCGCGCTGGTCTATGAATCACATCCGGAAATGGCTGCCGCACTCGCCGGAAGGCTGAAAGGTAAGGGTATAAACGTCGTTCAATGCAATACGCTTGCCGCAGTATCTGATGCTTTGCGCGCCCACCCATCGAATTATGATTTGGTCGTGCTCTCGCTTGGCTATCGGGAAAGCCGCTACAGCGACAACCTCTACCGGCTTTGGGAAAAACATGACCCTCTTCCCCGCCTGGCACTGATCAGCTCACTGGACAGCGGCATGCAACAGCGGGTAGCCGATGCCGTTGGCGGCAGCTGCCTGCCCAAATGCGTGGATGATCTGACCCTGGATGAAGAACTCATTGCGCTCCTGCACCGGCGCAACCTGCCATCCAGAGCCGCCTCACCTAGAATGGTGGAATCCGGACTGGAAAATCGGCTCAGCGGGTTACACATACTGATCGTTGACGATAACCGGGTAAACAGCCATTTGTTGAACCTGCAGATCGAAGCCCTGGGCGCCAGTGCCATCAGCGCCGAGACCGGCGAGCAGGCAGTGGCCGCCTATGCCAAACACTGGCCGGACTGCGTCCTCCTGGATCGGCGGCTTGCCCTTGAAAGTGGTCTGGATGTCGCCCGCCGTATCGTCGCAGCAAGCCATGATCAGCCACCTGTAATGCTGATTTTCTCGGCTGCCAACCAGGACATATCGGATCCGGAACTGCATGCCACCGGCATACATACCTGGCTAACCAAGCCTGTAGAGGACGATTTACTGGTAAGGACCATCCTCGGCGCCCTGAACAAATTATCAGCAAGACCCCACCCTCTCGAACCACCTCTTATAGCAAGGGTATCCACACCTGATCTGGCATCCGCCTTGGCCGGGCTGCGCCCTGAAGTGAGGCAGATGCTTAAGGAAGACCTGCCAAAGCAACATGAGGCGGTGGTCAAAGCCTGGCGCAGCAACGATATGCGGGCCTTGCGAGAATCGGTCCATAAGC
>JBOIBL010000151.1:0-7821 GCA_050739495.1 Gammaproteobacteria bacterium
GATGCAGTGTGCGGGACCAGGCAGGGTTCGAGGCCGAAATCAGGAGGATGATTTTAACGTACCGATCCGGCTGGCAGATGAGATGCCGGGGATTTCATTCAGATGCCGGCACATCGCGACTTCAGAATCGCCCACCACCGACAAACCGGGCTTTCCAGTATGGATTACCCAATTGCGCATAGGATACGGTTTCGCCGGTCTCGGGCGCATGGATAAAACTGCCACCACCGGCATAGATGCCGACGTGCATCTGCGCATCACCGGCGATCTCGAAAAAGACCAGGTCACCCGGTTGAAGATCCGCAAACGCAACCTGATGCGATGCGTAAAACTGCGCATTAGCCGTGCGCGGTACCTTGATGCCCGCATGACGATATACATAGTAGACAAGACCGCTGCAATCGAAGCCTTTCGGCGAACTGCCGCCATACAGGTAAGGCACTCCGAGTTCGCTGCGCACCAGACGTATGATCTCATCCGCCGTGGTCGGTCGGTAACCGGATACCGGAATATCCGATCGTTCCGGCCATGGAGCACAGGAAACGACGCCGATGGCAAGACAGGTCAATATGCAAATTTGAGGTAACGATAACTTCATCTTGTCTCGTGCATCTCCGTTACCGCCTGAAATAATTTCTTCACCGCTGCAAGCGCATGCGGCGTGCACCGTTGCGCATCTGTAATGTCTGCAAACCGGGGTTTGCGCGCGCCAACAACAGCAACGCACGCGCCTCGAGCAGGGACTCATCTGCGCTGAGCACATTACTTGCCAAGGCTTGTTCCTGTTCACGCAGAGCCGCCAGCGCCTGTGCGCGGGTAACCTGTACGAAATGCACATGCGTGCCCTCGGCAAGCTGGCCCAATCGCCAGTGATCCGCGCTGATCACGGTTGCGAGCACGGGGTAACCGCCAGTCGTGCCATGGTTCGGCAACAACACCACCGGACAACCGTCGCCAGGCACCTGAATTGCGCCGGTCACCATTCCTTGCGAAGGAAGTTCCGTCAATGCTTCAGGTATCGGTAGCGCTTCACTCAGTCTTACCCCGGTGCGATCACTGAGTCGGTTTACCGTGAATCGCTGCGTATCCAGCCCACGGATTGTTTCAGGTGCGAAATAATCCTGGTGTGGGCCGGGCAGAATACGCAGGGTAACGTCGCCCCCAAAACCGGGGACGATGTGCAAATAGAATCCTTCACGCACCCGTGTCGCCTCAATCGGCAGCACGTCGTGTCTACACAAGACCGGTGCGCCCAATCCGGACAGTGTATCCGTCGCCCTGCTCCCCAGAACCATGCCGGCCCGGATCCCACCGCTGACCGCCAGATAACCCCTGATACCGTTACGCAGAATCCCACAGACGAGCGTCTGCCCCGCATTCACCGGCACGCTTTGATTCATGGGAACGGGGTTGCCATCGAGTTGCGCATCCAGTTCCGCACCCGTCAATGCAATCAAGCTATCCACCTCGAAACGCAACACCGGTCCGGTCAACGTGAATTCGATTGCCGCAGAGCGATCCTCTGCGTTACCTACGAGCCTGTTGGCATGCCGCAGACTCAACAAATCGGCAGCCCCTGCCTGTGGTACACCCAGATGTGCATAACCAATGCGGCCGCCGTCTTGCACCGTGGTCAAGATGCCCGGATCAAGCACCGTGATCATCGCAGAGCCTCCAACGTGATCCGATCGCCCGGCGACAACCTGGCAGGTTGCGGCCAGCCCGGATCGAACAATCGGGTATCGGTATGTCCCAACAACTGCCATCCGCCAGGGGTCGCCTGTGGATAGATACCGGTAAATTGATCTGCAATCCCGACTGCGCCCGCCGGAACCCGTGCACGCGGGGTCTTGAGACGCGGTAGTTGCAAAACAGGATCCAGACCGACGAGATAGGGAAAACCCGGCGCAAACCCGAGGAACGCCACGGTGTACACAACGTCAGTGTGACGCCGGATCACTTCCGCAACGGTCAAACCGGTCTGCTCCGCAACGGATCGCAGATCCGGCCCGTCGTAATGAACGCGTATCTCATGCTCGGCGGGAGCCGGCAGAAACAGAGACCCGGTAGCAGATTGTTTGATGCTGTCAGCGAGTTCTGCAGCATCCAGCGTGAGCGGGTCGATCTCGATCAGCAAACTGGTATAACCCGGTACCATTTCCAGGATGCCCGGCCGGGAAGATTCACCGAGCTCGTGTCGCAACGCCTGTGCAGTCTTGAAATCGGCAAGCTCTACCAACAGTGCTGAATCTCCAACCAGACGAATGTTCATGTGAAGGCGGCGATTTGCAATCCCGCCTGCTCCAGCGCGACGCGCAATGCGCGCGCCAGCTTTACGGCGTCTGGCGTGTCACCATGCACGCACAGGGAACGCGCCACGACGGACACATTCTTGCCATCGGCACTGCGCACAGTCCCATTTACAGCGATATCCACTCCACGCCGGGAAACTGTTGCGGAGTCAGTGATCACCGCACCGGGCCGATCACGCGGCAACAACCGTCCCGTAGCTGTGTAACTCCGGTCAGCAAATGCTTCCGCGACTGCACGCAGACCTGCGTGCTTCGCACAACGCATCGCCATGCAATCGGGTAAGGTCAGGAGCATGAGGTTTGGGTCGAATTGCCTGATGGCACCGATGACCAGATCTGCAACATCCGCATCATCCGCCATCCGGTTATAAAGCGCGCCATGTGGTTTTACGTACCTTACCCGTGTACCACATTCGCGCGCGATCATGTCCAAAGCTCGGAGCTGATCGAGTATTTCTGCGCGCAATTGTGCATCTGGCATTTCCACATTTCGGCGTCCAAAATGCTCGCGATCAGGATATGAAATGTGCGCGCCGATCGCGACCTTATTCTGCAAGGCACTCTGTATGGTATCCCGCATGGTCTGCGCATCGCCGGCATGGGCACCGCAGGCGATGTTGGCGCTGGTCACTATCTGCAACATCGCGGCATCGTCGCCGCAACCTTCCCCCAGGTCGGCATTAAGATCGATGACGCCGGTATTTGTCACCGTGATCTCCGTTCAACGGAACATCGGCAGGTCCAGACCGCGTTCTCTGGCAACCTCCACGGCTTTCTCGTAACCGGCATCCGCATGCCGCATGACTCCCGTACCGGGGTCGTTTGTCAGTACTCGTGTGAGCGCCTGTTCCGCACGTTCACTGCCGTCCGCAACAATCACCACCCCGGCATGCAGCGCATAACCCATCCCCACGCCGCCGCCATGATGAAAACTCACCCAGGATGCACCGCTTGCGGTATTGAGCAAGGCATTGAGGATCGGCCAATCGGCTACGGCGTCACTGCCGTCGCGCATGCCTTCAGTTTCACGGTTCGGCGAGGCGACTGACCCGGAGTCGAGGTGATCGCGGCCGATCACGATCGGCGCCTTCAATTCGCCTTTTCGGACCATCTCATTAAACGCCAGACCGAGCAGGTGGCGTTCCTTGTAACCCAGCCAGCAGATACGTGCCGGCAAGCCCTGGAACTTGATACGGGCGCGCGCCATGTCGAGCCAGCGATGCAGATGCGTCTTATCGGGGAACAATTCTCTGGCCTTGGCGTCGGTCTTGTAGATATCTTCCGGGTCGCCTGACAATGCCGCCCAACGGAACGGGCCCATGCCTTCGCAGAATAACGGTCGGATATAGAGCGGTACGAAGCCCTTGAAATCGAACGCGTTGGCGACACCTGCGTCCTGTGCCATCGCGCGGATGTTATTGCCGTAATCGAACGTGGGAATGCCCTTGGCCTGGAACCCCAGCATGGCGCGTACCTGGCGGGCCATGGATTGCTTGGCAAGCTGCACGTACTTTTTCGGATCGCTCTCGCGCAATTTGGCGGCAGCGGCCAGCGAATATCCGACCGGGATATAGCCATTCAGCGGATCGTGGGCCGAAGTCTGGTCGGTGACAAAGTGCGGCTGGAACTCGTCGTTCAGGATTTCATCGAACACTTCCGCGGCGTTGCCCAGCAGTCCGACCGAGACCGCTTCGCCCTTCTGCATCGCTGCCCGCATAATCTTCGCGGCCTCCTCAAGCGACTTCGCCTTGTGGTCGAGGTAGCCTGTTGCCAGACGTTTGTCGATCCGGCTCTCATCCACTTCCACCGCCAGGCAACACAACCCGGCAAACACCGCGGCCAAGGGCTGGGCACCGCCCATGCCACCCAGTCCGCCGGTAAGCAGCCATTTGCCCTTGGGGTTTCCCTGATAATGCTGGCGTACCGCTTCGGCGAACGTCTCGTAGGTGCCCTGCACGATGCCTTGCGTACCGATATAGATCCAGGACCCAGCCGTCATCTGCCCGAACATCATCAGGCCTTGCTTGTCCAGCTCGAAAAAATGATCCCAGTTGGCCCAGTTGCCGACCAGATTGGAATTCGCGATCAAGACCCGCGGCGCGGCCGCGTGGGTCTTGAACACACCCACCGGCTTGCCGGACTGGATCAGCAGGGTCTCATCGTCCTCAAGTCGTTTCAGGGTCTCGACGATCTTGTCGAAACATTCCCAGTTGCGGGCGGCCCGGCCGATACCGCCATACACCACCAGCTCCTGGGGGTTTTCCGCCACCATCGGGTCGAGGTTGTTGTGCAACATCCTGAGTGCGGCTTCCTGCTGCCAGCCTTTGCAGGACAGGGTCGAGCCGGTGGGAGCATGCAGTTCGACATCACGGTGACGGGTAGGCATGGAAATCTCGTTCTGTGGGATTGGGCAAGGCGCCAGGATTGTCAGTTTAACGGTTCACGTCAGTGAGACAAAACCAGCATGAAAAAGGCCCCGCATTGTGGGGCCTTTTTGACCATCGGCGAAATCAGCGATCAACCACCGGGGCCGTTGGATTTCGGCAGACCATTGTCCATCCAGAACTTGGCATCCTGATCCCGTTTTTTCTGTGCCGCGACTTCTTCCTTGGTCGCACAATACGTTTGCTGCAGGTGACTACCAACCGGCGCCGTCCTCCAGCACAGCACATCCTCGGGATGGTTATTATTGACTGCCGCTAGTGCCGCTGGCGTCACCTGATCAGGGTGCCCGCTATAAGTGGTGTATCTGCTACCGGTGGAAGCACACCCAGCGAGTAGCAGGATACCCAGCAATGTATTCAGCATTAAGTGGCGTTTCATGGTGGATCTCCTTACCAGGTTCAGTGTCGGCTCTGTCTGCCTCTACTATAGTTCAGCCTGGGTAAACCCTACCGTCTACGGCAAAATATCATTCATATTTCATATTTGAATGATATCCGAAGGCCCGGGAATCGTATTCACCCGGATTCGTTGGCTCAAGCTAAAGATTTCAATGATATCTCAATGAACCAGGCATTCAGCAAAGCGGATCGCACGGCGGGTGCGGGCGGACACCAGAAAGTATCATGGTCTGCAACGTTTCCAGGTCCTTCTTCTGTCGCTGCGCTTTTTCCTTGCGGGTAATGCAAGTGCGTTGCGGAAGGTGCGATCCCGTCTCCACGCTTGTTGTACATATCAAATCCGACTGCTTGCCCGATTTGGCATCATTGGCAGCCACCTTGTCAGCCGCTGGAGCTGGAGCTGCCTGGCCAGCAACAGCTTGCGACATGCCAGAACCACCTGTTGATGCACAACCTGAAACAGCCACCAGCGTCATCATGACCAAACTTTGCGTAATGCCTTTCATGGCTCATCCTCCATGCACACCGAAAATAAAAACAAGCCCTGTTGCGAAGCAAAAATTAAAGCCAGAATTGAAAGCCTATTCCGCTAAGACCTGAACCATGAGCCGGAAGAGAACCGGTCAATGCTTAGCAACTTGGTGAACAGCCAGCACCAGGCTTGGGGCCACTATCCATGTTCCGAATTGCCTGCTGGGCATCCTGCTTGCGCTTCTCGGCTTCCTTGCGTGTATAACAGGTCCGCTGCGGGATATGGGACCCTATTTCCATACCGGTGGTACAGATCATGTCTGAATCTTTCCCCGGCTTTGCGTTGTTGCTTGCCACTCCACTTTCGGCCGTGGCAGTTGCCGCCTGGTTGGTGGCAGCAGATTGTGCCGCGCCCATATCGCCAGTCGATGCGCAGCCTGCAAGCGCCAGTGTTATCACAATCAGACTTTGCAAATTAAACGTTTTCATCAATCCTCCGTTAAATCAAATAATGAAATTATTCATCTATTAAAATAAAACGCCATCGTAATCTATTCCCGTGCATATCCAAATTCCAAAGCCTGTGCGATTCCAGCCAGCATTCAACAACTCGGAGAACAGATCACGCTTCCTGTGTCGGAACCATCCTTCATTTTACGCATCGCGTCCTGGGTTGCTTTCTTGCGCTCTTCCGCTGCTTTCTTGCGTTGTTCTGCCTCCTTGCGTGTATAACAGGTGCGCTGGGGGATATGGGATCCGATTTCCATGCCGGAGGTGCACACCTTGTCTGAATCCTTCTCCGGCTGGGGGGTGCTGGCTATCTGACCGGTCTTGGCTGGCGGATCCGCCTGGGTGGCCGCAGGCTGCCCCGGTGACGTCGCACAGGCTGTGATAAGGGAGACCAGGCCAATTACAGTCATCCATCGAGTCATGAGGTTCTCCTGGCAAAAAAATTGACTACTGTGATATTAGTACTATATTACTAGTAAGTATAGCCGGTCTGGCGATCACCGCAACCCCCCATGAATAGGGGCTCTACTGGAACCCTAGTAGTTGGACTATACTTGAGCCGTAGCCAGCGAACCTTTGAACCCTTAGGAACCCATAAATGTCACCCAGACCTGCCCAATTCAAAGCTGCCGCGAGCCCGGAACCGACCGAAGCCGAACTGGAGCTACTCAGAGTCCTGTGGCGGTTGGGGCCGGTGACCGTACGTCAGGTGCATGATGCGCTGCCCCCTCGAAATGGGGAAACCGCCTACACCACCATCCTGAGTACCTTGCAAATCATGCACCAGAAGAGGTTGGTGAGCCGGGACGAATCAGAGCGCGCACATGTATATAGCGCGATGCTGAGCCAGGATCAGGCGCAACAACAATTGCTGGGGAAACTGCTGCATCGGGTATTTGAAGGCTCAACCACGGCACTCGTGATGCAGGCGCTGGGCTCGGCAAAACCCGCCAGCATGGAAGAGATCGAGAAAATCCGTGCCCGGCTCGATGAACTCGAAGGGCAAGGCAAATGAACCCCATCACTCTGGCTATCGATTCTCCGCTGATGCACGCACTGGGTTGGACCTTGATTCACTTTCTGTGGCAGGGCGCCTGCGTAGGGGCGGTCTATGCCGCATTGCGCTATACCCTGCGTTCCCGCTCACCCGCTGCCCGCTACCAACTGGCGATGTTCGCGCTGGTTGTGATGGCCATCATGCCCATCGTAACCCTGCTGCATATTATGACTGCCGTTCCGGAAAACACCCAGGCACAGGTCTTGGCGCCGTTTTCAGTCTCAGCCGTGATTCTGCACCCCCAGATCGCACAAGCTGCCGGCGTGGGGATGACCCTGCTTGAAACCATCAGGGTCCTGATGCAGCGTCTGGTGCCATGGGCGGTTCCGTTATGGATATTGGGCGTCATGGTGATGAGTGTGCGGGTCTGGCGTGGCTGGCAACAGACCCGCTTCCTCAGACGCACTGCGATTTTCAGCCCGCTGCCGGCCTGGAAAACTTCCGTAGACAGATTGCAGGCGATTCTCGGAATTCACAAGGCAGTTCGGCTGGCGGTCTCGGCAGGAATCACGGTACCTTCCGTGATCGGCTGGCTCAAACCTATCATCCTGATTCCACCCAGCGTCCTGACCGGTCTCACGCCGCTGCAGATGGAATTGATATTGGCGCATGAACTCGCGCATATCCG
>JBOIBL010000152.1:0-1571 GCA_050739495.1 Gammaproteobacteria bacterium
GGTTAGGGTACGCTGGATGCGCGCTGCCGCGCAAGCGGCCAGACGCCTGTCACAACCAATTGAATTCGGTGAATTTGTTCCATGCGCAATCCAGGTCGGGGTTATCGCAACGAGTTTCGTATCATCGGCGGCGAGTGGCGTCGGCGGCGGTTGGGATTTCCGGCTGTGCCCGGTATCCGGCCGTCACCGGACCGGGTCCGGGAGACGTTGTTCAACTGGCTGCAGGGCAGGGTCGAGGGCGCACAGTGTCTGGATCTGTTCGCGGGCAGTGGTGCGTTGGGACTGGAAGCCTTGTCGCGCGGCGCGGCGAGTTGTGTATTCGTGGATCAGGAACGTGCGGTAGTGGAGATGTTGCGGGCGCATCTTGCCAACTTGCGCGTGCAGACTGCCGAGCTGGTGCAGTCCGATGCCATCGCTTACCTGGATGGGGCAGGCGGTCGTTTCGATCTGGTATTTCTGGATCCGCCATTTGCTTCGGATCTGTTGCCGCGGGCTCTGAACGCGCTGGCAGATCATGCATTGCTGGTTCCCGAAGCACGCATCTATATCGAGTGCGCGGTGGGGCAGATGCCCGCATTGCCTGTCGGCTGGCGTATGCTGCGCGAGGCGCGCGCCGGCAACGTCGAGTTCGGGCTGGTCACCCCCGACAACTTGCCGTTGGTCTAAATAAGTCCGTTATACATGCGCAGGAGAAGCCAACATGCCCGCGAGTATCCTCTATCCCGGCACCTTCGATCCCATCACCAACGGTCATGCAGATATCGTGCGGCGCGCCGCAAGACTGTTCGATCGGGTGGTGGTGGCGATTGCAGCAAACCCCGGCAAGACCCCCGCATTCTCGCTCGAGACACGGGTCGCGCTGGCACACGCGACGCTCAAGGAGATAGCGAACGTCGAAGTTTGCGGCTTTGCCGAACTCACCGTGGAGTTTGCGCACAAGCAGGGAATTCATGCCATCCTGCGCGGCTTGCGGGCGGTGTCCGATTTCGAATTCGAGTTCCAGCTGGCGGCCATGAACCGGCATCTGGGGCCAGATGTGGAGACCATCTTCATGTCGCCTGCAGAACAGTTCACGTTCATCTCTTCCAGCCTGGTGCGCGAGATCGCTGCACTCGGTGGCGATGTTTCGCGTTTCGTGCATCCGGCGGTCATGCAGGAACTACGAAAACTCAAGAAGCGTTAAGATAGCCGCATTCCCGATGTTCAGCGGAGCCAAGCATGGCGCTTACTATCACCGATGCCTGTATCAATTGCGACGTGTGCGAACCGGAATGTCCGAATCATGCCATTTATCAGGGCGTGGAAATCTATGAGATCGATCCTGATCTATGTACTGAATGTGTCGGCCATTTCGATACTCCGCAGTGCCAGCAGGTCTGTCCGGTGGATTGCATCCCGCTGGATCCCGATCACCGCGAGACGCATGAGCAGTTGCTGGAAAAATATCGCCGCATCGTCGCCAAAGCCATTACCTGAGTCTGCAGTTTGACGCAGCATTTTTCGAACGTCTTTACCTGGAGCCCGTCATGAGAGTGCGGATAGTCATCCTTCTTACGCTTTTGTTTGCATCG
>JBOIBL010000153.1:0-4720 GCA_050739495.1 Gammaproteobacteria bacterium
CCCCCGCCCTCCTTTTCCAAAGGAGGGGGTTCAAAGAGCAAGCCGTAGCACGCTGCGCTACCGATTCCTGTCCATCGTTCAACATTTTTCTGAATGGCCAGGCCCGAAGGCGCGGCCTTTGCATTGGCAAGGCCTGGCAATCCCACTTACCAGATCTTCACCCGCTTGTCGGGCGTGAGATACAACTTCTGGCCGGGCTTCACATCGAATGCCTGGTACCACGGATCGAGATTGCGCACCGTTTCCGCACGGAAGTGCGGCGGCGCATGCACGTCGGTGGCCAGCCGCTGACGCAATGCAGCATCGCGAATCTTGCTGCGCCATGCCTGGCCGAACGCGATGAAGAAACGCTGGTCGCCGGTCAAACCGTCAATCACCGGCGCGGGCTTGCCGCCCAGTGACAGATGGTAGGCGCGGTAGGCGGCGGTCAGGCCCGATACGTCGGCGATGTCCTCCCCGAGCGTTTGCTTGCCGCTCACATGCAGACCGGGCAGCGCTTCGTACTGATCAAATTGTTTGGCCAGCGCATCGGTCGCGGCCTTGAAGTGCTTGAGATCGGACGGCGTCCACCAGTTTTTCAAGCGGCCTTCGGCATCGAAATCGGCGCCGGTGTTGTCGAAACTGTGGCTGATTTCGTGACCGATGACCGCACCAATCGCACCGTAATTGGCGGCCGGGTCGGCCTTGGGATCGAAGAACGGCGGCTGCAGGATCGCGGCCGGAAAATTCAACGCATTCTGGATCGGCAGGTTCACGGCGTTCACGGTCTGCGGTGTCATCCACCATTCGCCACGATTGATCGGCTTGCCGATCTTGGCCTTGGCGAGTTCGTATTCGAACTTCAACACGCGAAGATGGTTACCCAGCGCGTCGTCCGGCTTGATCTCCAGCGAGGAATAATCGAGCCAGTGATCGGGGTAACCAACGCCGACCTTCAGCGTCGTCAGTTTGGCTTCGGCCTTCTGCCTGGTTGCCGGTGACATCCAGGCCAGGTTCTGTATTCCCTGGTGGTACGCGGTCAAAAGATTCTTGATCATCGCCTCGGCTGCAGCCTTGGACGAGGCCGGGAAATACTTCTTGACGTACAACTGTCCGACCACGTCACCGAGCTCGTCGCTGGTCGCACCGATGGCACGCTTCTCGCGCGCACGCTGCTCGGGCGTGCCCTGCAGTTCCGTGCCGTAAAATTTGAAGTTGAGATCGACGAATGCCCTGGGTAACAGCGGTGCCGCTGCGTTCAGCGTATGGAACACCAGCAGATCTTTCCACGCGTCGATCGGCCGACTGGCGACAAGCCTGGACAAGCCGGTGATGGCGGACGGCTGCCACACATCGAAGCGTTTCGCACCATCGAGACCGGCGGCCTTGAAGTACCTGCTCCAGTCGAGGCCCGGCGCCTTTTTTGAAAATTCGGCAACGGTCCAGAGCGTCTTGGCCTTCTCGATATCCTCGCTATCGACCAGGCTTTCCTGCGCCTGTGCAATTCTGGTTTCCAGCCCGAACACGATCTGCGCCTTCTTTTCCGCGTCGGCGATACCGGCCAGTTTCAGGAGTGTCGCGACGTAGATCTTGTATTCGCCGCGCGCCTTGGCCATATGCGGATCTTTAGACAGGTAATAATCGCGGCTGGGCATGCCGAGGCCACCTTGCAGCAGATACGGAATCTGCAACGAGTCCTCTTCCAGACCCTTGGTGACAAACAGGCCAAACAGATGCTGGGTGTGCCAGTGGGTGGCATTGATCGGATCGACATCGGCGCGCAGACGATTGCCGAGTACGCGCGCCAGATCCTGGCGCGTCTTAATCGCGCCAATCGCATCGAGGTCGGGTGTCAGCGGCGTCAGCCCAGCCTTATCTATTGCAGCCGTGTCCATATAGGCTGCGTAGTAATCGGCGATCTTGCGCGCGTTGCTGCCGGCGGCCGGATTGGCTTTACCCGAGTTCTGGATCAGGTCGGCCGTTTGTTTCTCGGTCGCCTTGAAGACATCCAGGAACGAACCGGTGCTGGAGAAGTCGGACGGAATCGTCGCAGTCTTGTACCACGCGCCATTCGCGTACATGAAGAAATCATCACCGGGCTTTACTGCGTGGTCGATATAGGCAGGGTCGATACCCAACGTCGATGCGGATGTAGTGGAAGTCATGGACGTCGCCCCTCCGGATGAAGCTGAATCACTGGAGGAAGAATGCGGCGAGCAAGCCGCGCAAGTGCAGGCGATAGCCAGAGCGAGAATCCAGGTGGAACGTGTCATGGCAGGACAACCCTCGAGATCGGAAAGCGCAAACCATACACCGTTCACGGAGGTTTTTGCAGGGTGTTGGACCGGAGATCCGCAATGAAACCGGATGCGACGGAACACCGCATGCCGGACCCTTGCATGCCCTCGCTTACCGTTTCGGCGTCACGAACATCGCGTCGCCATAACTGAAAAACCGATAGCGCGCAGCGACGGCGTGCTGGTAGGCAGCCAATACCTGCTCGCGACCAGCAAACGCCGAGACCAGCATCAGCAGGGTGGATTCGGGCAAATGGAAATTGGTGATCAGTGCATCCACTACGCGAAACCGGTAACCGGGATAAATGAAAATATCCGTCTCACCTGCGAATGGTTCAAGTTTACCAGCGGCGGCGGCCGCTTCCAGACTACGCACTGCGGTGGTCCCCACCGCGACGACCCGCCCACCACGTTGCCGCGCCTCATGTACTGCCTCACAGACTGCGGCTGAAACGAGTGCCTGCTCGCTGTGCATCGTGTGCGCGGTAATATCGTCAACCCGCATCGGCTGAAACGTGCCCGCACCGACATGCAGGGTCACGAATGTTCGCCGCACTCCCAAGCGGTCCAGTTCCTCCAACAGTGGTTCATCGAAATGCAGTCCGGCGGTCGGTGCCGCCACAGCACCGGGTACTCGTGCATAGATGGTCTGATAACGGGTCTGATCTTCCGTTTCATCCGCGCGTTGCATATACGGCGGCAGGGGTACATGACCGAATTGGTACAGAAATTCCGGCAAATTCACTTCCGGAAATGCAACCTTCACGAAACCATCGGCATGTTCAAGCACAGTCACCCAGGTCGCTTCCGCGATATGGATGCGCATCCCTTCACGTAATGCTTTGCTGGCACGTGCCTGCACCAATGCGGTGTGTGCATCCAGGACCCGTTCCACCAGGAACTCCACCGCACCGCCGCTTTGCTTGCGGCCAAACAGGCGTGCGGGGATTACCCGGGTGTCGTTGAAGACCAGCAGGTCGCCGGCTCGCAACATTGTCGGCAGGTCGCGGAATTGCCAATCCTTGTATTCGCCGCTCGCACCGTCCAGGCGCAGCAGACGGCTCGCCGCCCGCTCCGATAATGGATGTTGGGCGATCAATTCCGCTGGCAGGTGATAATTGAAATCCTGACGTCGCATAAGACGCGGATGTTAGCAGGTCAGCGCCCCTGCCCCATAAAAAAGGCCCCGCGCGAACGGGGCCAGATACGGAGGTACGGAATTTCAGGCTGTTGTCACCAGGTTACTCGACCCCGAAATGCAGAAAGCTCGGGCCAACATGGAATTGCTGATAGAGCTCGGAGATATCGCCACCCATCTCCCTGCGCTTTTCTGCCGGCAATTTGATATTGAGGCTGGCGGGTTTGCCCTTGCGCATGATGTCGAGCTTGACGGTGTCGCCGGCCGAGTAGGAACGCAGGATGCGCATGGCGTGCGGCGGGGATCCCGGCTCACGTCCGCCGATGCTCAGGATCACATCGCCATCCTGCAGCTTGAGTGCATCGTGCTGCGGTGCGTGCACCACCAGCAAACCCTTGTCGCTTCCGAAATACTGACCGAGTCCGGCCGTGAGCGGAACCAGTTGCAAATCACCCCACGGTTGATCCCTGTCCATGAACCAGGCGAAGCGAGGCGCTATCGGGGCAATTGACGGCATCGGTGGTGGTGGCGTGGGTACAGTGGGTGGGCTGGGCGGCATAGGCGGTACTGGCGGCGTATCGAAGGCGAACGCGAAGCTGTCTGCATCCAGGTGCCCTGCTTTCAACTGAACCGTCTCGGCCTTGCCGTCGCGCAGATACGCGACCTTGAGCGCATCGCCCGGTTTCACCGTGTCCATGAACACGAGCAACTGATCATCAGGAGACAAACGTGTGCCGGTCTTGAAAACCTTGCCGTTGATACCGGTAATCACGTCGCCTGCACGCAAGCCTGCCTGCTCGGCAGGCCCGCCTGGTGTTACGGCGCTGATACCGACACCTTTGACAGACGGTTTCTCATGGTTACGCTCGATTATCGTGACTCCCAGGATGGCGCGATTCGGCTCCATCCTCCGCAACCGGAATATCTCCCTGCGATCCAGTTCCGGGCCGCTTAATTGCAGGGAAAGGCGCGCCACCTGTTGCGCAGCAGCCTGTAATTTCTGGCGCGCTTCCTGCAATTCCTGTTCGAGCTGGGCGCGGTTCTTCTGCAACGCCTGTGCCTGCTGATCCTGCTCGGCCTGTTGCTTGGCAGGTTCGGGGGCATTTCCAGCCGCGACGGCCAACACTGGCAACGACACCAGCACCACGGCAGCCCAGACTCGGAATGATTTCTTCATGTCAATCACCTCGTTTCATTGCGTTCAAATAGTGCCGCTTGCCGCTTGCGCATAACGTACCGCGGCAAGCGATTGCAAAAGGTTCACCCGCTGCTGCCAGAGTTGCGGCAGGCGGCCCTGATCATGCAG
>JBOIBL010000154.1:0-3095 GCA_050739495.1 Gammaproteobacteria bacterium
CGGTAGATGCTGGTGCCGTCGAAATAATGTGCCTGCACCAGCGTCTTGATGTTGGCGACGTGTTCCGGCGCCCATGCCGGCGCCAGTTCGATCACGACCAAGTGATCGTGTGCCAACTGCATGTACAAGGTCTGCGCCGGATCCAGTGTGCGCCACTCCGAAGGGTTCGACTCGGCGAGGATGGTCTGTGCCGACGGCGTATCGGTGGCGTTCGCACCTGCACTGGCGAGCAGTATTGCGATCAGCATGGCAAGGCGTGTTAGGTTCGCAAGACGTGACATGACGGTGCTCCAGTGTGATAGTGATTCAGGTGTGCCGGGATGTTAGCCGATCCACACCGTCTTAACATTGGTGAATTCATGGATGCCATGGCGCGCCAGTTCACGCCCGTAACCGGAACGTTTGACGCCGCCGAACGGCAGGCGCGGATCGCTTTTCACCAGGCCGTTGACGAACGCGCTGCCGGATTGCAGTTGCCGCGCGAAACGTTCGCCGCGTTTTCGGTCACGGGTCCAGACGCTGCCGCCGAGTCCGTAAGGACTGCCGTTTGCCACTTTCAGTGCTTCGGTTTCATCGCGTACGCGGATGATGCTGGCGACAGGACCGAACAGTTCCTCATTCCAGGCGCGCATCCCCGGTGCGACCCCGTCCAGAATCGAAGCCGCATAGAACGCGCCCTTGCCTTTGACCGGCTCGCAACCGAGTACCGGTTTGGCGCCTTTCTGGATCGCATCCTGCACTTGTGAGTGCAAGCCGTCGCGCAGATCGAAGCGTGCCATCGGACCTAACGTGGTCTTGCTGTCCATCGGATCACCGCATACGAGAGCCACGGCGCGTGCACCAAATTCTTTCAGGAAAGCATCGGCGATACTGTCCACCACGATGAACCGTTTGGCGGCGATGCAGCTCTGGCCGGCGTTCTGATAACGGGATTTCGCGCCGATCTCGGCCGCGTGCGCCAGATCCGCATCGTCCAGCACCACGAACGCATCCGAACCACCCAGTTCCAGTACGCACTTCTTGAGCGTGTCGCCTGCGGCCTGCCCGACTGCGCGACCGGCGCGCTCGCTGCCGGTCAAGGTGACAGCGGCAATGCGCGCATCCCGGATCACGCCGTCCACCGCCGGGATACCGATCATCAAGGTGCGGAATACGCCGTCCGGATACCCGGCTTCACGGAACACTTCTTCCAGCGCGATCGCACAACCCGGCACGTTGTCAGCGTGTTTCAGCACCATGGTGTTGCCCGCCGTGAGCGCAGGTGCCGCGGCGCGGATCACCTGCCAGAACGGAAAATTCCACGGCATGATGGCGAGCACGGTACCGAGTGGCTGATAAGCGACGTAACTGGTCGCCGCGTCGGTCTCCGCGCCTTCATCGGCAAGCATCTGTTCCGCTTCATCGGCGTAATAGTTGCAGCAGCGCGCGCACTTTTCGATCTCGGCGCGCGCTTCGCCGATCAGCTTGCCCATCTCGCGACTCATCAGTTGCGCATATTCATCGCGATGCGCAAGCAACGCCTCGCCGGCACGACGCAACAGTTTGCTGCGCACAGCGATCGATTCGGCAGCCCAGGTGAATTTCGCGGCAGCAGTCTGCGCGAGTACTTCTTCGAGTTGTGCTGGTTTCCAGCCGGCATATTCCATAATGGTTTCGCCGGTGGCGGGATTGATTGCCTTGAAAGTCATGACAAGTACTCCTTTGAATCAACTGTGCGGGTCCTCACTTGGACAACAGCATAGCAATCTAAATCCGGTTCGCGATACCCTATAGGCCGTTCTACAAATGGCTCTTTTGCTTTCTGGGGGTGTTAGAAATAACCTCGCAAGCCTCATGTATTGGCATATACACTCCGGTTGCTCGGTCATTTCTGCCTACCCAGAAATCAAAATCCCTCATTTCTAGAAGCGCCCTAACCTAATATGTTTATATATCTATAGATGACCCGGATGTCCCGCCTTTTTGCTGCCTGTCTGTTCCTCTGTATCGCGCCGGCACTGTCGGCCGCGGATCTGGCTGCGCAGCGTGCCGAATTCAAGCAGGCCTGGACTGCGGCCCGGCAAGGCGATCTTGCCACGCTGACGCCGTATCTCGACAAACTGGCGGATTATCCGCTTTATCCATATCTGCGCTTCGCCTATCTCGACAGCACGCTCGACCAGCAACCTGATGACGTGGTGCAGGCGTTCCTGAAACAGCAATGGGCTTTGCCGATCGCTGACGATTTGCGCGAAGACTGGTTACTGGCATTGGCGAAACGCGGCGACTGGAAGACGGTGCTCGCCAATTATCAGGACGAGACCGACATACCATTGCGTTGCGCAGCGGTGAGCGCGCATCTGGCCGGCGACGATACGCAGGATCGGAATGTCTGGATCGTGGTGGCGCAGCATCTGTGGTTGAGCCCGCAACAACGCCCCGACAGCTGCGCCGCGGCGTTCCAGTATCTGACTGCGCACCATCTCATCAGCAAGCAGATGCTGGCGCGACGCACCACGCTGGCATTGCAGGCCCGCGAATACCAGGTCGCGAAACAATTGCTGCCGCAACTCGCCGAAGACGACCGCACCTGGGCCGGTGCCTGGCTGCAGATGGTTGCGGATCCGCGTCAGGCGCTGGAGAACACCCAGGTGCCGGATGAATCTCGCTATCACCAGATGCTGATCGAAGGCGTGAAACTGGTGGCGCGTCGCGATCCGGCGCGGGCGCGGCATCTCTGGCATCAACTCTCGCATGATTATCATTTCGCGCATGACGATCAGGATGACATGCAGCGCCTGCTCGCCCTGCAATATGCCTGGCACCTGATGCCGGACGCGGCACAACAACTGGCGCATGTCACCGCGCCCGATGCGGAAGTGTTGAGCTGGCGGGCGCGTGCTGCACTGCGGGCACAGGATTGGCCGGCCGTATTGAAAGCCATTGCGGGTCTTGGCAGCGCTGCATCGACGGATGAATGGCGTTACTGGAAAGCGCGCGCACTGGCCGCGACCGGCAAGACCACACAGGCTGACGCCATATATAAGACGCTCGCGGATGGCGATGACTATTACGCGTATCTCGCCGCCGATCATCTGCATCAGGCCTACACGTTC
>JBOIBL010000155.1:0-2828 GCA_050739495.1 Gammaproteobacteria bacterium
CCGCCGTGGCGAGCCCGAGTACGAAAGTGCGGATGATATTCACCTTGGCTCCTGTTGTTCCGTCAGGTGTGTTAGTTAAATATAACACTAAAACATTGAAAGCGGCAATGCAAGCCTTTGCAGCCGGAGAGCAATTTTATACCGGCATATATCGGATTGATATATGCAGAGGGCTGAATTGCTCAATATTGAGGTAGCGACGGGTCCACTGTTTCTGCCCATGCCTGGATGCCACCCGCCACGTTGTTTACGGTATAACCGTGTGATTGCAGCCAGGTTGCAACCTGCTGACTGCGGTTACCGTGGTGACAAAGGACAACCAAAGTGTGGGCCGGGTTCAATTCATCGACCCGTTCCGGGAGCTCACCCATGGGGATGAGCCGCGAGCCTTCCACATGCGCCTGCTCGTATTCCCATTCCTCGCGCACATCCAGCAGCACCGCATCGGCATCTTCGGCAAGCAGGTCGCGGGCTTCGAGCGGCGTCAGTTGCGGGATGCTGGCCATTCAGAACACGAACTTGCTGGGCGTGGCGGCGTTGATCAGGGCCGGTAAATCGGTTTCGAACAGGCTCTGGCGCGACCAGCCGGTTTCGCTGACGCGGGTGATCAGCAGCGCTTCCATCACCGGTGATTCGCCCACGATCATGAACAGGCGGCCGCCGACATTGAGCTGTTCGGCATACATCTCGGTGTAGACCGGCAGCGAACCGGTGACTGCGATCACGTCGAAACGTTTCTTGAGCCAGCCGAGCTGGGTACCGTCCCGGGTCTCGAATTTCACTCGCCGGACCCCGAGGCTTTTGAGGGTAGCGGCGGCCTGTTCGGTGAAGTCGGGAAAGATATCCACACTCAGTACGTCGGCGCCGAGGCGCGACAGGCAGGCGGTAACGAAACCGCTCCCGGTGCCGATTTCCAGCGCCTTCTCGCCAGGTTGCGGGTTCAGCGCCTGCAGCATGCGGCCTTCCACCTTCGGCGTCATCATCAGCTGACCGTGGGCCAGTGGCACATTGGTGTCGGCGAACGCCATGTCGCGGAACTGCTCCGCCACGAAACGCTCGCGCGGCAGGCTCTCGAGCATGTCCAGGATACGGAGGTCGAGCACGTCCCAGGCACGGACTTGCTGGAGGACCATCTGGTTGCGTGCGAATTCGATATCCATAACGTTTTTTCCGTAGAAAAACTGCGGGAAGAGGGCGCAAAGGTTAAGCACTTCCCCGGATATTCGCAAGGCGATAAGTCATCAACCGGGCCTGACAGATGTCAGGTGTATACTGGCCGCCGCGCTTTCGGGCGCAAAGAAGCTAGGGGTGCCCGATGCAATCGGGCTGAGAACACACCCTTGGAACCTGTACCGGCAACTATCAAATGACCCGGAGGCAGGGAATGCTTCGCGGCCTCACGACCGCAGGTAGTCCCGTCGCCGGACGTGAGGCAAGACAATGAGTGCTGTTCCCGAAGAATTCCTGCGCCGTACCGCGCAACTCTCCGACGAGGCGACCCGCCCGTATCCCAATTCGCGCAAGCTGTTCGTGCCGGGCTCACGCGCGGACCTGAAGGTCGCGATGCGCGAAGTCAGCCAATCGGATACGCCGGCACTGCACGGCGCCGAAACCAATCCGCCGATTCCTGTATATGACACCTCCGGTCCGTACACCGATCCGGATGCACACATCGACCTGCTCGCCGGCTTGCCGGCGTATCGCGCGCGCTGGATCGAAGAGCGCGGCGACACGGAACAGTTGAACGATTTCACTTCGGAATACACGCGCCGCCGCAATCAGGATCCGAAGCTCGCGGATATCCGCTTCCCCGAGCCGCCCAAGCCGAAGCGCGCCAAAGCCGGCGCCAACGTCACGCAGATGCATTACGCCCGTAAGGGCATGGTCACGCCCGAGATGGAATATGTCGCCATCCGCGAGAACCTCAAGCTGCAGGAATTGCGCGCCGACAAGCGCTATGCGCAGATACTGAAACAGCATCGCGGCCAGCACTTTGGCGCCGCGATCCCGGAGACGATCACGCCGGAGTTCGTGCGCGACGAAGTCGCACGCGGCCGCGCCATCATCCCCGCCAACATCAACCACCCGGAACTCGAGCCGATGATCATCGGCCGCAACTTCCTGGTGAAGATCAACACCAACATCGGTAATTCCGCAGTCACCTCCAGCATCGCGGAAGAAGTCGAGAAGATGGTGTGGTCGGCGCGCTGGGGCGGCGACACGCTCATGGATCTGTCCACCGGCAAGAACATCCACGAAACCCGCGAATGGATCGTGCGCAATGCGCCCATGCCGATCGGCACCGTGCCCATCTATCAGGCGCTGGAAAAAGTGAACGGCAAGGCCGAAGACCTCACCTGGGAGATATACCGCGACACGCTCATCGAACAGGCCGAGCAAGGCGTGGATTACTTCACCATCCATGCCGGCGTGCGCCTGCCGTTCATCCCGCTCACCGCCAACCGCGTCACCGGCATCGTCTCGCGCGGCGGTTCGATCATGGCCAAATGGTGCCTCGCGCATCACAAAGAAAGTTTCCTCTACACGCGTTTCGAGGAAATCTGCGAGATCATGAAAGCCTACGACGTCTCGTTTTCGCTGGGCGACGGCCTGCGCCCGGGTTCCATCGCCGATGCCAACGACGAAGCCCAGTTCGCGGAGCTGGACACGCTGGGTGAACTGACTAAGGTCGCCTGGAAGCACGACGTGCAGACCATGATCGAGGGCCCCGGCCACGTGCCCATGCAGCTCATCAAGGAGAACATGGACCGGCAGCTCAAGGTCTGCCACGAGGCGCCGTTCTATACCTTAGGCCCCCTCACCACCGA
>JBOIBL010000156.1:0-17609 GCA_050739495.1 Gammaproteobacteria bacterium
TTCGCCTTCGGCGGCATCAACACCAGCCTCGTCTTTCGCCGCTGGCAGGCCTGACTCCACAATGATTTTGCGGACCGGACCCTTGCCCAGGGCCGCCTAAAAGTCCAGAATTCGCGTTCGTTTTCCCGGTACCGGATTCCCCGGATCCCCTGTTTCTGACGTAACTGACTGCAAGTGCATGATTTTGAACAGAATTATTAACATATGCCTGTTTACCGTATTAACCGGCGTCGTGCTCGGAACAGCGCTGCCAGCGCGGGCCGGTAATGGTTTGCGCCCGCATCAGAATTGGGCATTGGGTTATGTCACGGTGGTCGGCACCAGCTATTACGCGGATCCAATCCCGGATAACTATGAATACGAGCAGACCCTGGCTGCGGTGCTGATGCAGGAATCCAGCCTGTGTCGTCATAAACGCGGTCTTGATCGTGCCGGTTATGGCTGCGGCCAGTTGCACAAGCGTGCGGCCCATGTGGCGTACGGCAAGCCGGTGAGTGTTCACAAACTCAGACACGATGACGCGCTCAATATCCGTCTCGCGGCCCGCTATCTCGCGTACTGCATGACTCACATGAGCAATTGGGAACGTGGCGTGGTCTGTTACAACAAGGGGCCGTCACGGGCCCGCAACATGACTGACGCCCAGATCGCTGTAGACGGTTACCTCACATCGATCCGTCATCGCATGCATACCGCCAGAAACCTGCTTGCCAATCTCGATTAAGCAGCTATCCCGAATCGAACTGTTAGACTGAGCTGAAAGTTCCAATATGGACGATCAGCATGTCACGTTTCGTGGTCTTGATTCTGTTAGCTGTGGCCGGAAGCGGGTTACCGCTCGCAGCAGGGCAGGCGCATCAAACTGCTTATTCCCGGCAAGTGCAACCGTGTGTGGCGCATCATCCACCGGCCGCACGGCTGCGATTGAAGGATGTCGATGCGACGTTGATATTTTCCCCGCAAGGCGGCGGTGAAGAGCTGATCGTGCACGCGATCGACGCGGCGCAAAAAACATCCTGATGCAAGCCTACAGTTTCACCGACCGGCATATCTCCGATGCACTGGGACGTGCGGCGCAACGTGGTGTGGCGGTGCGCGTGATCCTCGATAAGAGCGATCTGGAACGTTACCGGGGCTGGCCCTCGGTGGCGGAGCGCATCGCCGCCCTGCATATCCCGGTATGGATCGATGAGACGGTAGAGACCGCGCACAACAAGGTGCTGGTCATCGACGCTACCGATGTCATCACCGGCTCATACAATTTCAGTTATGCCGCCGACCAGCGTAACGCCGAGAATCTGCTGTACCTGCAACGCGCACCGCAGCTTGCACATGCCTACACCGAGGATTGGGAATGGCGGCGCGATTGTTCGCGCAAGTACGTCCCGTAAAACTCAACTCGAGCACATCTGGGCGAGAGTGAATGCCGCCACGAACAATGTCTGAGGCACGCCGCCGATCTCGAAGCCGTGATAACGGAATCCGCTTTTGTCTTTGTCCATCACGAATTGGAACGTGGCGGTAACGGATTTGCCCTGATAGGTCACAATACCGCTGGCGTTGACGAAATCGGCGCCGCCGGCAGCCGCACCTGCTTCCCATTTCGGTGCAGCGAAATAGCCATCTACCAGCTGTTTCACGGTCTTGTCCATGCACGTGTTCAGGTGGCCGCTCTGCACGATACTCACGTCGTCCGCATCCGGTACCCAGCGCGGATCCGCCTTGAGCAGCTTCAGTTGCTGCTCTGTCTGTGCCGCTGCCTGTGGCGGAACCTTGCCGTAACCAGTGACCGTGATGACGCCTGCCGTTACCGCGCCGACGATAAAGAGCACCTCTACTATCACGCCGCCGATCAACCAGTTGCCGAGGCCCAGGCGCCGGCGCGCCCGCAGGTAGGCGGGGTATCCAAACGGCCACAGTACGGCCACCAGCCCCAGCCAGCCGAACATCGGTTTGAGCGGGCTGCCGGTCTGCCAGGCCGTGGGTGATTGAAAGACTTCGCCGGCGGCGAACAGACCGGTGATGAGAGTGGTGAGAATCAGCAACCAGACCATGCCGGTCACTGAGTGCGCTGCGAGCGCGACTGTCAGTAACCCGAGGACGGCGATGAGCGGTATCGCGAGCAGGAACACGCCGTAATCGGCACCCGGCATCTGGGAAGAGAGCAGACGTGGCGTTGTTTTGCTGTTGTCAGTCATGGTCCTGTCCGTCGTTGCATCGCTGCGGCCAAGCATACCGCCTGTTTTCGGGTTGTTGCCATCCGGGCAAGAAAAAAGCCGGGGATGCCCTTAGGCGTTCAGTAAAAATGTTGAGCGATGGACAGGAATCGGTAGCGCAGCGTGCTACGGCTTGCTCTTTCAACCCCCTCCTTTGGAAAAGGAGGGCGGGGGAGGATTTTCATTTCCCAAATCCCCCTTCATCCCCCTTTTCCAAAGGGGGAATCAGCCTGCGATTGCAGGCTATTGATACGCGGCGGTTCAAGATACCCGTGCGTCGCGTCTACACGTTAACTGAACGCCTAGGGGGATGCCCGGCTTTTTTCTGCAGATCCGTCAAGGTTACTTGATCTTGTCCACCATCTGCATCTCAGGTACTGAGAGAAAGGTGTCCTGGTTTTGCGGATCGTTACTCACCGGGATGGTCGCGCACATCAACTGGGACAAGGTGGTCTTGCCGTCGATACCCGGTTGCTTGCCGCCCCCCAGATCGTATTGCAGGACCTTGCCTTTCGCATTCCATTCCTTGGGCAGGTCGCGCGCGTTCTGACGAACTTCCACCGTGACCGTGATCCATTTTGTCCAGCCCCAGGTCTCGGTGTGGTAATTGAAAGGATTATCGCCATTCGATGCCATGGTGGCGCGCCAGTTGGTCAGATCGTAGGAATACTGATGCAGGCCGGTGCAGGATGTTACCAGTTGCTTGATCGCCGCTTTCATGATGGCCTGGTTTTCAGTCGGTACATTGGCTTGCAATGTCACTGTCTTGTCCGGGGTCTTGGTGCAGGCCACACACAGACCGGCGACAAGCAGTGTGATAATAATTTTTCTCATGGAAAACTCCCCTGATGGGTTACACGGATGCTGATGCTGTGAAAAGTATAGCTCAGTGAACGGTAGTGACCACGCGTCCTGAAAATCGGAAACCTAAACAAGAACTTATCTGCACGCAGGTATCATGCCCACGTCACTTGCTGCCATTGCGCCAATGTCGATGGATGATCAGGAACAGGATCACCAGCAATGCGATCCCACCCAGCAGCAAAAAATTCCCGGCCTGATCGAACAGGTGTTCGTAACCACGCATATGGGTGCCGAGCTTCCAGGTACCGAAACCCCACACCGCCACCCATAGCGCTGCACCGGCACTGTTGAACAGCAGGAAGCGGCGGAAGGACATCTCCACGATGCCGGCCACGATGCCATTTACCTGCCGGAGTACCTCGAAGAAGCGCGCAAAACTCACGAACCAGCCACCATAGCGGTTGAACGCATGCTCCATCTTGCGTATCTCCTTGCGGCCGATGCGAATGTAGCGTCCAAAACGCAGCAGCAGCCTGCGTCCGCCTTTCATGCCGATCCAGTAGCCGAAGCTGTCGCCGGCGACCGCAGCCAGCCACGCGGTGCCGAGCACCAGCAGGATATTCAGCTTGCTGTGTGCAGCGAGCAGCGCGGCAGCGATCAGGAGGGTTTGTCCGGGAGCGGGGACGCCGAAACTTTCGATGAAGATAATGACGAACAATACCGGATAGCCGTAGGCTGCCAGATAGGGTTCCAGTAGTTTCATTTGATCCTGGAACATGGATTCTTCCGCAAGGCGATGTCTGGATGTTAGCAGACTTGTTCGCTGGTCAGCCCGCGTGAACCCTCAATTCATCTTGTCGCGGTTGGGTGCGACCCTGACCGGTGTCGGTGTGACCAGCAGTTTTTCACATTCGACATGATCAAGTGGCTGGCTGAACAGGAAGCCCTGAATCAGCGAGCAGCTTTCGTCCTGCAGCCACTTGAGTTGAGCTTCGTTTTCCACGCCCTCCGCGACCACGTTGATGCCGAGTGCATTGGCGAGCCGGATGGTGGCGCGTGCTACCGCAGCGTCATCGATACTGGTAGCGACGTCGCGCACAAAGCTCTGGTCCAGTTTCAGCACATCGATCGGGAAACGTTTCAGGTACCCGAGCGAGGAGTTGCCGGTGCCGAAATCATCAAGCGCGATGCGGATGCCCATGCCGCGCAATTTGCGCAACACTTCGAGGTTGTTGTCCTCGTTGGAAAGCGCGACTGTCTCGGTGATCTCCAGTAACAGCGCCTGCGGCGGCAGCCCGGTCTCGCCCAGGATGCGGCCCACAGTACCGGCCAGATCGGGCACGGTGAACTGGCGAGCCGACAGGTTCACCGCCATGTGGAAATCGCCCTTGATGATCTCGCGCCAGCGAGCCGCCTGTTCGCAAGCCTGATGCAGCACCCATTCCCCGATCGGGATGATGAGGCCGGTGTCTTCCGCCAGCGGTATGAATTCCGAGGGTGGCACCAAGCCGAATTCGTGGCTGTGCCAGCGCACCAGGGCTTCGACGCCGATCAACTTGCCACTCGGCATGTCGTACAGCGGCTGGTAATGCAATACCAATTCGCTGCGTTGCAGGGCCTTGCGCAATTCCAGTTCACGGGCCAATCGCTGCAGTGCCGTTTCGTGCATGTCTGGAGTGAAGAACTGGAGACGGTTGCGTCCGCGATGCTTGGCCCGGTACAAGGCCGTATCCGCGTTGGCCAGCAGGCTTTTGGAATCGGGGCTGTCCGTTGCCAGCATGGTGATGCCGATGCTGCCCGTGACGCGCAGCTCAGTGCTGCCCAGCAGCATCGGTCGTCCGATCACGCGCAAGATGCGCTCTGCCAGCGCTTCCACTTCCTCGCGGTCTTCGCTGTCTTCGATCAGCATGGTGAATTCATCGCCGGAAAGCCGCGCCACGGTGTCACGTTCGCCCAGCGTACGTTGCAGTCGCTGCGCCACCCGTTTGAGCACCTCGTCGCCGGTGTGATGACCAAGCGAATCGTTGATGTCCTTGAATCGATCCAGGTCCACGAACAGGACTGCCAGTTCACTGTCGCCGGTGCGTACACGAGCCACCGCGCGCTCCAGTTTTTGTTCGAAGAACGAACGATTCGGCAGGCCGGTGAGCGGGTCGTAATTGGCGAGCTGAGTGAGCTGTTCTTCGGCGCGCTTGCGGTCCGCCATCTCGACCCGTAATTCCTGAGCGATGTCGGCGAACGCAAACCTTAAATTAAGTTGTTCGACCAGACGCTTGTGCATGCCAAACGCCATCCGCACCAGCAGCGCGGTAACCGCGCATACTATGATGCCGGCCGTGACCGCAGTCTGGTTCAGTTCCAGGATCAGACGCAGGGCGAGTGGTGTCGCGGCTATCAACAGGAACGTCAGATAACCGCCGATGTTGGCGGCGAGCGCAGGCATCGCCACGGTGCAGGCGCCCATGATCACCATGGTCAGGAATAACTGGTGCGAGATATCAGCGGCCGGAAACAGCAGGATGCCGGCAAGTCCCAGGCCCGCCGCCGACAACAGGCTGCCGGTGATGAAACGCCGTTTCCACAGTTCACTGTCCGCAGCATCGATCGAGCGATGGTGGAAGCTGCGGCTTAAAAGACCACGGCCGACTTCCACCGCCACCATGAAGGCGAGCCAGCCACCCATCAGGTAATGATTCAGATCGATATTCCGGAACAGAGCGATCAGCAGCACGGCAACGATCAGCCCCGCGAGATGCATGCCGCGGGTGTTCTGGTACAAAAGGTTGGTAAGTTCTACCCGCACATTGCGGCCGACGTCGCGGCCCAGTACGAGGGTGTCCGCCATGGTGGCGATAGCCATCACGCCTCCCGGTCTCCCTTGGCCGCCTCCCGGGCGGGGTCGAGAACAACCTGCAATTACGCTACTCGGAAACCTCTGCAACGGCCGGTCTCGGGCCGTTGAAGATTCGGCAGATCCGGCATATATCCGAATCCGCAGCCATCGGATCAGGTAAGTGAGCACCTGATTCGCGTGCGCCGAAGTGTGCAGTCTTGAGCGGGCGCTGTCCAGTGGGGTGTTGTGAAACGCATCACAAAAGCACCGGGCGCGCTGGAAGGTAGGCCAGCCCCGACAGCCGGTGCTTGTCGTGGCTGGTGGGCGGGCGCATTATTCTCGTGGGGCATATAGTTATAAAGAGGAGTGCGGTTTGGATCCTGCTCAGTTGTTAAAACCGAGCGTGCTCTCCTATTTCGGCCTCGCCAGTCAGACGCTGGCGATGATGTTGTTCCTCATCCTGTTTCTCTTGTTGCACCGCTATGCCAACCGGCGGACGTATTTCCACGCCTGGACCTGGGGCTGGGTAGCGCTCACGGTGGCGCTGGTCGCCTTGGTCCTGCGGTTCAATGTCTTTGCCGGCTTGCCCGGGGCTAACGATGAACACAGCTGGTGGGTGCGGGCCTGTTATTTCGTCTATCAGTTCGGCAAATTTGCGTTTCTGCTGCTCGTGTTGAAAGGCGTGCTGCTGTATCTCAAAGGAACGGCTGATCCGCCGTTGGGTTACCTGCGCTGGTTATGGGGAATCGTGGCAGTGTTCGCGGTGGTGTCGGTATTGATTTCGGCAGATCAACGCGCGGTCGTATTCTGGCAAGGCACGATCAATGTGCTGGTGTATATCTGGTGCGGAGCGACGCTGCTGCGATTGCCGGCTTCCCGCCGCAGCCTCGGCACGCGAATTACCGGGTTGTGTCTGGTCGTTACCGGTTTGCTCTGGATCAGTTACGAAGTGGCGTTGTTGCATGTGGCATTTCCACAGACCGATTTCGGTATCAGCATTTGGGAAGTACTCAGAGGGCGCAATGCCTATCTGGATCTGATCATGGACATGTTGCTGGCATTCGGCATGGTGCTGGTACTGTTCGAGGATGCACGCCGCGAGATCGATACCGCTCACAACGAGTTGCGCATTGCTCACGAGCAATTGCTGCGCGAATCGTTTACGGATTCACTCACCGGAGCCTACAACCGCCGCGCCTTCAACGAAGGCACAGGACTTGAAGAAGCGCGCAGCAGTTTCGGCGCTCTGGTGGTCTTCGACATGGACAACCTGAAGACCATCAACGATCACTATGGCCATAAATATGGCGATGCGCTGTTGCAGTACTTCGCTACCGTATTGCGGGCTGGATTGCGGCCGTCCGACAAGTTGTATCGCCTGGGTGGCGATGAATTTCTGGTGGTGATGCCACGCGCCGTGGCGGGGGTCGCCGAACAACGCATGCAGGCGCTGATCGCCAGTGCCGCGCCACTGAAACTCGAAAAGCCCGACGTCGAGATCATGCTCAGTGCCAGCATCGGCAGTGCCGGTTTCCGCAGCGTGGATGAACTGGAGTCGGCGATGCACGATGCGGACCGTGCCATGTACACGTCAAAGCGCGCACGCAAGACCGCCCCGCGCAGCGAGATGCTCGACGATGGCGCCGTGCCGGATACCTGAGGCGTATTTGTAACCGATAGCGGTGGCGCGTCCCGCCTTCCGTTCCCGGACTGCTAGATCTCGGCCAGGACGTCGCGCTCGACTGCTGCGCCCTTGTACACGGGGAAGCCGGGGTTACGCGATTCCTCGAACATCAACCGGGTTTCGATGTGATCGACTTCCCGGCGTTCGGTAAGCGCCTGCAGGATGAACTCGCGCAGATGATCCACGTCGCGCACCGCCACATGCATCATGAAATCGTCCCGCCCCGAGACCAGATAGAAGGACACCACTTCGTCCTGCGCCTGGATGTGGGCGCGGAACTGGTCGATCGCCTCCCGATCGTGGAGCGCCATGCGGATGCAGATCATCGCCTGCACGCCTACCCCGATTTCCTTGGGATTGAATTCGGCATAGAAGCCGGAGATAGCTCCGCCATCCACCAGTCGGCGTACCCGGGCCAGGCAGGTTGAGGGCGCCAATCCCACCCGGCCCGCAAGCACCTTGTTGGAAATCCGTGCGTTGTTCCGTAATTCCCGCAGGATACGGAGATCAGTCGGACTAAAATTCATAAAACCTCCCCTGACAAAATATAAATTCGGTCATGCCCATTGAGGACTGAAAATATACTAGGTTTAGGCCTCGAAAATCGAACCAAGGCTTGGGGAGGCGATGTATTTCAGGATTGCCGGGGGGCGATCCGGGGCCGACAGGCCGGAAAGCGTCGTATCAGAACGACTCAATCGGGGAACCTCTAGGGGAGTGGCAGGCGGCTATCTTCAGGATAGCCGCCTTTTTTTATGCTTCTTTGTCCGAATCCGGGCACCCGGAACGGGCATTGTTGTCCCAGGCAACTATACTTCCAGCGTAATGTTAAATTACATGATATTGTCAAATAGCCATGGAGGGCTGCCTGAGCCGCAGGTTAGCGGGACGTTCACTAATCAGCCTCACAGTGTGTCCGAGGCTGGAGGAGCAGTTAATGGCAGCACACTATCTCTGGGTTACTTTCTACGGCCGCGAAGCGCCGTTGCAGGTTCCAATCCGTCAAACCGATTACGATGCGTTGTTCTCGGACCTGAAAGCGCTCGCCGCCGGCAGTTCTGATCTCAAATCGTTCTATCTGTTTTCTGTCTCGGACAAACTCTCTGCGCTGATCGCATTACGCGAAGTACAGACGGTGCGTTTCGGAACGAAATCAGGCGGCGGACCGACGCTTGCCGGGGGTGTGGCCTTCTTTCTCAAGGGCCGTACTTTACCGCTGGTATTCGATTACACCGGTAAAGGCCCGCTGGACGACATGTTCCATGGGCTTGCGACCACGCAGTACGATGAAGCTGTGCCCGGCTGCGTGATGCTGACCGACGGCAACGGCGACCCGGCGTTCCTGCGGCTCGACGAGGTCCAGTACGCCATCGTGCATACGGAGTTGATCCAACGCCCGTCATGAAGATTGCCGGCGGCGTTCATTTCACCGGCGTATAAATCTTCGTCACCAACTTGTTATCCGGTGTATTGGCTGGATCGTTCAGGTATTGCTCCCAGATCAGGCCGGTGGCGGTCAGCCCGTTCGCGGCCAGCCAGGTGGTGATCTGCTTATAGACCTGGCCGGTGCCCGAATAAGGGCCGGTGTAGGTAGCCAGCACCACATCGCCGCCCAGCGTCTGGCCGAGTTTCACCGGACTGTTGGCGGGCACAGTGAGCGTGTCCCAGGCCGCCGGGATCGCCGCCTCGAATTCGTAGTTGTTGTGTGCCGGATCCCAGACCCGTGTCACCGCCATCGGCGCGCCGGTCACCTTCAGGTGATGCACCGCGATGAAGGCCTTTACCTGTGCATAGGCGGCATCCAGTGCATTCGCGACGTCGCGCCCATCGGTTGTGGTCTTGCCACTCGCATAGACGATGGAGAGAGGCTGCATTTGCAGCAACTTGATATCGGCACCTGCCAGATCGGTCTTCGGCAGGGTTTCCACGAAACGTTTCAGGTTGGCGAGCCCGGTTTCGAAACCCTTGCCGATCTTTTGCTTGAGCAACAATCCGGCATAGCGTTCCGGCAGATTCCAGCCGAAATCAGTATCCAGACTCCACACTACATGTGTTCCGTTGCCGACCGGCGACAACTCCAGAGCCGTGTCAGATTTGCCGCGTTTAGCCAAATCGAACGTCACGGCCAGGTGATGATACGGTTCACTTGCTGTCACGATTTCACTGCCGCTTCCGACTTTGGGATCGCTGCTTTGCCAATCCATGCGCGCACCGACGCCGGACCAGGGACCGGAATAGGTGTATTGCGCATCCGGATCAAGTGCCGCCCAGGGCGACCATTTGTTGAAGACGTGAACGTTGTTCAACACCGTGAACACATTGGCGGGTGGCGCTGCGATATCGATGCTGCGTTCAACATGCAAACGGCTCGGCAACAAGGAACCGATAATCGCCAGCAGCACGAACAACGACACTAATCCGATTGCGAACTGTTTAAACCACTGCATGTATTATTCCTGCTTTGAGCGGTCGTGGTGCTCAGCTATGTATCAGGCGTCCGGTCAGTTCCGGTGCCGTCAGACGGGGACCGTCGTAGCCTTGCACCTCACCGAAACGCGGTGAATGCGCTTCCCAGTCGGCGCGCGCGATCTGCATCTCTTCGGTGGTGCGCGCCACGAAGTTCCACCACAGCAACACATCTTCGCCGAGCGGCACGCCGCCGAACAGGAACGCCCGCGCCGGTTGCCTGCAATCCAGGGTCAGCGTCTCACGGCCACTACCAAGATAATAAAGTGTGGACAAATCCATGCGGGTGCCCGCCACATCCAGCTCGCCTTCGGTCAGCAGGATCGCGTGCTCGAAGGCCGGGTTCAACGGCAGCGTACGGGTGCCGGTATCCAGGAACTGCACATCCATGCCGGTGAGCGGTGAATGCACGCGCGCCGGCGAGCGTTCACCGAAACCCTGACCGATCACCACGGTAGTTTTATAGCCTTCGCGTTCAATCACCGGTAATTCCGGGTGATGCTCGAATGCTGATTCCATCTCCCGCACGCTATCCGGCAGCGCGATCCAGAATTGCAAGCCGTGCAGTAACGGTGAATGCGGCTGCGGCGATTCTTCGGAATGTGCGATGCCTCGTCCTGCAGTCATCAGGTTGAGTTGACCCGGACGGATCACCTGTTTGAAGCCGAGACAATCGCGGTGCAACATCTCGCCGGCATACAACCAGCTCACGGTCTGCAAGCCGATATGCGGATGCGGGCCCACGCGCATACCCTTGCTGTCCGGCGCGATGCTGATGGGGCCGAAGTGATCCAGGAAAGTCCATGCGCCCACCAGACGCCGCAGGCGATTCGGCAGGGCGCGTCTGATGCTCATGCCTTCACCCAGAGTGGTCTCGTGGGTCGGCAGTGCTTCCAGCGTCGGTTGTTGTTGGACCAGGTTCACTCTTGCTGTCATATCGAAATCCTCAGCTTACCTGCTCGTGGGATGGGTCAGCACGCGAATCGGCATGATTCAGTATAGCGCGGCGAAATCTGTGTTTTTCCCGGAAAATCAGCCTCAAAACGTGTGATGTCCGCATGCCTGAAACTGGCTATCCGGAGCGTGACCGCGTATAATGCCCGGCATGAAAGATGAAAAACCAGCTCAGAAACCCGTTCCAAAGCCACATCACACGCAATTTTCGAAGCAGCAGCGTCGCACTTTCGACGACGTAATGAAAAAGCTTCTCGATAAGCCGGCCCAGTCGGCATCCAATCGCGCGAACTGATTCGCCGAAATCGCTTTGGCTTAGGATGAATTCCCATACCGCCCGTGATCCGGGCGGTTCCCGCGTGCGCGTCACATAACAGGCACAGCGATATGTCGCTGCGCCTGAGCTGTATGCGCTTCAGGTCTGGCCCAGAAAATCACCTTTGCCGATCTCGACACCATTGTGGCGCAGGATGTCGTACGCGGTGACGACGTGGAAATAGAAATTCGGATATACATAGTTCATCAGATAAGGCAGGCCTTCGAAGCTGCGTGTCTGCCCCCCCACCTTCAATTCGATCTTGCGCGTTTCCGAGCCATCGATCTGTCCGGGTTCGAACGATTCCAGATGCGCGACGATCTTCTCGATGCGCACCAGTAATTCATCGAAAGTCTGCTCGTTGTCTTCGAATTTCGGCGGTTCCCGGCCCGCCAGGCGCGAGACACAACCCTTGGCCTGATCAGTCGCGATTTGGACCTGTCGCGCCAGTGTGAACATGTTCGGGTACAGGCGCGCATTGATGAGCACAGTCGGATCGATCTTGTGCGCTTCGGCATGCGCCTTGCCTTTCTTCAGCACATGGGAAAGATTACCAAGCACGCGAGCCAACACCGGTGCGGAAAGGTTATACATGGAAGGAGTCATGAGCGTCTCCAGATGATTGGGTGGGAAAGCCGGGCCGGGAGCTTGCTTGCCCGGCCGGAATCGGATCAGGCGCGAGAGCCTACACCTGCCGGGCGTGTTGTGGGAAGAGCGTCCCTACACCTGCGTTGGGGCCCCGTCTAGTTAGGTAGCCGTTGATGCGAGGACCAGGTCGCAAGACCATAACACGCAATTCCGCGGCTGCTTGCCCGCTCAAGCAGCAAGACAGGCGCAAACGGATATGGACGGGTTCGCTCGAAATAGTCATCCTTCGTATAATTACACCGTCATAACAATAGCCATTGAAGGGGAATCTCATGCACAGCAGACGGGTATTCGGGGCAATCCTGGCGGTTGCAATGACCGGGCAGGTAATGGCAGCAACGATAGCGCCTATCCCGACGGCCGCATTTTTCAAGCGGCCGTTATATTCAAACGTCAAGATATCGCCGGATGGCCGCTATCTGGCATTGGTGGGCCCGGTAAAAGGCGACGCGTCACAGACCCAGCTGGATCTGCTGGATGTGAAGACCCTGCAACTGCAGGGTCATTACAAACTCAAGGATCAACAACAGGTCGGTCAGCTTTGGTGGGCAGGTAGTCACACCATTCTGTTTACCAGCGTGATACAGACTGGCACGTTCGACGAACCATTACGAACTGGAGTTATCTGGGGAGTTGACCTGTCGACAGACAACACACTTGGAATCGCTTACCCGGCCAGCATCGTGGATGTACCGAAATACGATCCCGGCGCTGCAATGATTGAAATCTGGGGCGATCCGCCGAGCGGCGGATTGATTGACGTCAGCGATCTGCGCAACTTTCCGACGATCAACAAGGCTAGCACCTTGGCCGTCAAATCACCGATCGCGAACGGTGAGTTTTATACTGATAACGATGAGAATTTTCGTCTCGCACTCGGGTTCAACGAAAAAACTGTAGAACCAGAAATGTTCTATCACGTCCCTGGGACATCACACTTCGACTGGAAAGATATATCCTCGCTGATCCAGAAAGAACAGCGTTACAGCGCATACGGTCCGGTCATGTTTACGCCGGATAACTCGAAATTCTATTTCAAAGGCGTTACACCCGATGGGACACTGGGGCTCTATATCATAGATCCCGCTACGCTGAAAAAAACCCTGTTGTACAGCGACCCTGGGTTCGATATAGACCATGGATATTCCACCGATGATTGGCTGACCTCAGCAGATGGCCGCTCATTGGTGGCGTTTCTCTATGATGCAGAACGACCGCAGTGGATCGTTGTGGATAAAAAAGACCCGCAAACGATCTTGCTGGCATCCTTGCAGAATGCATTCACGGGTCAGGCGGTCGATATTACCAGCACGACGCTTGATGGTAGTAAATCCATCATCTATGTTTACAGCGACCGCAATCCGGGACAGTACTACCTCTATGACGCGAAACTGAAGCAGGTGAAATTCCTGTTTTCAAACCGGCCGGACATCGATCCTGACCAGATGGCCGAAATGCAGCCGATCACTTTCAAGGCGCGCGATGGCATGACCATTCACGGATATCTGACATTGCCGCGTGGCGCATCCAAGAATGTGCCGCTGATAGTGCATCCTCACGGCGGCCCCTTCGGAATACGTGACGAGTGGGGGTTTGACGGAGAGGTTCAGTTCCTCGCCTACCATGGGTATGCCGTATTGCAGGTTGAATATCGTGGTTCGGGGGGGTACGGCTACGCGTTCCAGCGCGCCGGCTACAAGCAATGGGGTGGCACCATGCAGGACGATCTGACTGATGCCACCGATTGGGCAATCCAGCAAGGCATCGCTGATCCTAAACGCATCTGCATCTATGGGGCGAGTTACGGCGGTTATGCCGCTCTGGAGGGAGTAGAAAAAGAACCCGATCTGTATCGCTGCGCGATCGGTTATGCGGGAGTCTACGACCTTGAACTAATGCGTGGCGAATCGGATACGCTGCAGGGGCGCGATCTCGCGCCATTCATGGATGTCACGGTGGGAGACGACAAGGCGATATTGCGCGAGCATTCACCCTACCTGCATGTGGACAAGATCAAGGCGGCATTGTTCCTTGCTCACGGCGGGCAGGATCGCACTGCGAGGGTCGAACACGTGGATGAATTGCGCGATGCCTTGGACAAGATCCACAAACATTACGACTGGGTTTATTACCGCAATGAAGCGCACGGGTTCTATACACTCGAACATAATGTGGACCTCTACACCAAAATGCTCGCGTTCCTGGACAAAAACATAGGTCCAGGCGCGACTGTGCATTGATCCGTGGTAATGCGTACGAGTACCCATACGCGCTCTGGCTCCGGGTTGCGTGCCAGGTGCTATAGTTCTTGGGTCACTGTTCCGGGTTGTACGGTTTCATCAGTGATTGGTGCTGATCGATCCTCAATATAAGGAGTCCGTCATGTTCGACAGAAAGTTCCTTGATGCCTGGTCACCGCGCCTGCTGAGCGTGTTGCGTATCGTGGTGGCGCTGCTCTTCATGGAGCACGGCACCTCCAAACTGTTTCATTTTCCTATGGACATGGGCCACGTTCCGCTGTTTTCGCTCATCGGTCTCGCCGGGGTGCTGGAAGTATTCGGCGGTGCTCTGGTAGCGCTCGGGCTGTTTACGCGCCCGGTAGCGTTCATCCTCTCCGGCGAGATGGCCTTCGCCTATTTCATGGCGCACGCGCCGGGAGGCTTCTGGCCTTTGCTCAATCACGGCGAAGCTGCAGTCTTTTATTGCTTCACATTCCTGTATCTCACCTTCGCAGGTGGCGGGTCCTTGGCGCTGGATAATATGATCAGGGGCAGAAAGGGCTGATGCCGGATATCGTTATTGACGGGTGATATCGAAAAAATGAAAGCCCCGGGGTGACGAGCTCCGGGGTTTTTTGCCAAGCCGGATCAATCCTGACGGGTTTTTGTTTAATCAAGCAGGAGCAGATCATTTTCTGCGTTTTCGGTAGATGCCGATAGTGGATTTCAGAAAGCGTTTGCCATCTTCCTCATTTTTGAGTCCTGCGAACATCTTGCCTATCCTGGCGACCTGCATCGGTGCCGTCTGCCAGGTGCGCGCAAGTTTCTCGCGTACCGCGACCGAACTGAATGCCCACATCGCAGCGGTGAATTGTTTTGGTTTGCGTCTTGGCCAGAGCGCTTTCAGCCAGGACCAGTGATCGCGTATCGGTCTGTTGAGTGTCCAGGGCGCTTCTCCGGGGAACAATCTTGGCTGCTTGAGGTTGAACAGATCATGAAAGCTCGCCGCATTGGCAACCCGTTTGGTCAATATCAGTTCGGGGCGATCGAACAGTTCCGCCGCGGTTCTGGCGATTGATGCATGGTCATAGCGGGTCTTGTCGATACCGTGCTTTGTCACCCACGGTGAAATCACGATCGCCGGCACTCGTGGTCCCAGGATGTCGAATTTGAAATCGTGTTTATTGGCCGGGTCCGGCCCGGTCTGGTTCAAATTCGCATCACCGGGTATCAGGGCATTATCCGGGCCGGGCGGTTTCACGTGATCGTAAAAGCCGCCGTGTTCGTCAAACAGCACGAGCAATGCGGAAGATTCCCAATAAGCCGATTGCCGAATGTGTTCGTACACATTCTTGACCAGCCATTCCCCCTTGCGCACATCGGCGTAAGGATGCATCGAATTTCCGTAGCGGAAGTTGAAGAATGCGCCGTAATCCGGTTCCAGCCAGATGAAGGAAGCGTCCAGGGTTTTGTGTTTCAGCATGGCATGGAAATCATCGTATTCGACCATGCGACTGTCGACATGTGCATCCAGGCCTTCTATCGCCAGGGCCTGCACGTTGTCGCCGCGCACGATCAGCCATTTGTCGTCGAGATGATCGAACATCGAACCGTGAACGAATTTGTAACCATTGGTATTGAAGGCGTCGGCAAGGATGGCGCGCCAACCCGCCGGGCTATGATCCAGGTGGCCGGAAGAACCGCATAGTGCAAAGAAACGATTCGGCCAGGCAGGTCCGGGCATGGACGAGAACCAGTTGTCGCAAAGCACGAATTCCGCGGCCAATTGATTGAGTACCGGAAGTTGTGAGGGCGAAAAACAACGCAAGACCTGATCCGGATGCGCCGCAGCGTGATATCCGTACCCGACTGCGTATTCCCACTGTGTCGGCGCGGACAACATCGCCGGGTAAATCCGGCTCGGGCAGATGAATTCATCGCCGGCGAGCTTGCGGGCGATCTCGGCGTCCGTCAGCTTGGCGAAGGTTTGCTTGCCACACAACGCCAGCACGGTGTCGGTAAATTCATGGCCGGGATCGGAATCCCCGTCGCGGTCATCCAGCTGGTAAGGCGCGCCCTCCCGCACCAGACTGCGGCCGGTATGGGTCGGCGCGAACAGGGGTTCGAAACCGGTCAGGTCGCGCGCGGTCGCATGCACGCCGGTGCGCGGGTCTGCACCCTCGAAGCGGCTGAAGCCGAAAATATGATCGAACGAGCGGTTCTCCAGCATCAGTACGAACAGATGCTTGATTGGGGAGGGCGGTTTTTGTTGGTTATTCTGCGGTTGGTTCTGGGAATCCTTTATCTCGGGCATTGTGGCGGTTGTCTCACGGTAGTGAATTGGCTGAACACAGGCTGGGATTCAGCTGCGGAAAAGCACATGGCTGGGATCAGGGCAAAATGCAGGGCGAGCAAGGCCGACGCCTTGGCGGGTGCCAGGCAGTGGATTGGTGGACACAGAAAACCTTGAGAAAGCGCATCCATGCGTAGTTTCTCCCTGTGAAAACACGTAATGTGCCTTCACATAAATGAATTTAGCAGATTGCAGGTGATTGTCTGTCAGCGCCAACCTACAAATGCAAAAAATGTCGGGTCGAAGATATATTTACCGAGGCAGGGCACTGCAGTGCCATGGGCCGTGTGGTAATCCGGATTTGCAATAAACTCAGGAACTTGGGCAGGTAACGAAGATGACAAAGAAACTGTTCTGGCTGGTGATGACATTCATGGCGCTGGGCGTAGCCGGGTATGCCAGCTTCATGGTGGGCTTCCCGCACTTGCGCAACAACTTCGATCAGCAGCTGTTCGGCAAACTGCCGCTGCCGGTGTTCCTGCACCTGGTTGGCGGCGCGATCGCCATCGCCACCGGCGCATTCCAATTGAACACGGCGCTGCGCACGCGCTACCTGGAGATTCATCGCTGGCTGGGCCGCACCTACGTGGTCGCGGTGTGCACGGGCGGTTCGGCCGCGTTCGTAATGGCGTTGCAGTCCACTGGTGGTTTGCCGAGCCATTTCGGGTTTGGCCTGCTTGCGGTGCTGTGGGTCGGCAGCACGTTGAAAGCCTGGTTGCACATCCGCGCCAAGCGGGTGGCTCTGCATCGCCGGTGGATGCTGCGCAGCTACGCGCTCACGCTCGCCGCCGTCACCCTGCGTATCTACCTGCCCCTGAGTCAGGTCTACGGGCTGCCGTTTGAATCCGCCTATATCACCATCTCATGGTTGTGCTGGGTTCCCAACCTCGTGATCGTGGAATGGTGGATTCTGGGCGGGGATAACCGCCAGATGATCGTGCCCGCGTCGCGATAAACAATCTTATTGACGCGCGAGCGCCTCGCGCCAGCGGCCCGCTTGCCACCAGCTTTCGAATTTCTCGGCCGCCATCGAACGGCTGATGAAATACCCTTGTGCGGCATCGCAACCCAGCTTGCGCAGCACGTTGAGTCCGGCGCGCGACTCCACCCCTTCAC